>NZ_KI912150.1:0-63714 GCF_000517105.1 Fischerella sp. PCC 9605
GACTTTCATCCTCACTTACTCTCAATATCGTTGTTTACATTATAGATGTAAAAGATTATTTTGTATAGATATGAAAACAGCGTAGTGATAAAACTTCATATCAGCTACGCTGTTGTTGTTGTTGTTATTTATAATTTAATCAGATATAACCACTACCTTAAAGGTGAGTGGTTTTCGGCTTCCCGCAATTTTCTATAAAATAAGTATAAAAGTCATCCAATTTTGCCGATTTAGGTGATAGGTGTGAGGTATTGGGTGTAAATATAAGGACTAATATTTAAGTCATTAGTCATTTGTCCTTTGTCATTTGTCAAAAGCTAATGACCAATGACCAATCACTAATGACCAATGACTAATGACTAATGACTAATAACGAAAATATGCAGAATTTTATCAAACAAACTTTTGCCAGCTTAGTTGGAAGCGTTTTGGGACTGTTCATTTTCTTCGGTTTAGGAACTACAGGACTTTTACTGCTACTGTTTGCCGCCTCCAGAGATATGGGCCCGCAAGTTAAAGATAAGTCAATGCTAGTTTTTGACTTGTCAATGAAAATTACCGACGGGGAGCCAAGTTCTAGCCAACTGCTCCAAAAAACCCTATCTGGTGATGAGCAGGAGCAGATGAGCCTCCGCGCTGTTCTGGATTCTTTGGAAAAGGCACGGCGCGATCAACGTATTGTTGGTATCTACTTGGATGCCACTCGTACCTCCCAAGCTGACACTGCCGGCTTCGCTACTTTCAAGGAAATTCGTCAGGCGCTAGAGAAGTTCCGTGCTGGGGGAAAAAAGGTAGTAGCCTATGGCATGGATTGGGGAGAACGGGAATATTATCTGAGTTCGGTAGCCGATACAATCGTGCTTAACCCCTTAGGAGCAATGGAAATCAATGGTTTGAGTTCGCAACCATTGTTCCTGACGGGAGCCTTGCAAAAATACGGTATCGGCGTGCAAGTCGTGCGGGTAGGAAAGTTTAAGGGAGCAGTTGAACCTTTTGTACTCACAAAACTGAGTCCGGAGAACCGCCAACAAACTCAAAAATTATTGAATGATGTGTGGGCAGAGTGGCGCTATGCAGTCGGAAAAAGCCGCAAAATTCCCCCTGTGAAATTGCAGGCGATCGCAGATAATCAAGCGTTCTTGCAGGCAGATCAAGCCAAAGCCAATGGTTTGGTAGATAAAGTTGGGTATTTCGATCAAGTAGTTGCTGACCTCAAGCAGCTAACAGATAGCGATAAAGATGAGAAAAGCTTCAAGCAAATCAGCATCAACGAATACTCACAAGTTAGTGACAAGTTACTGGACAGAAAACGCGATTCCAAAAATAAAATTGCCGTAGTTTATGCTGAAGGCGAGATTGTTGACGGCCTGGGTGATGAAGGAGATATCGGTGGCGATCGCTTTGCCAGAATCTTCCGCAGACTGCGACAAGATAAAGATGTGAAGGCGATCGTCCTGCGAATCAACAGCCCCGGTGGTAGTGCTACAGGCGCGGAAGTCATGCAACGGGAAGTGCGGCTAACTCGGGAAGTTAAACCAGTTGTAGTATCCATGGGTGATTTTGCCGCCTCTGGTGGCTACTGGATTGCTAGCGATTCTAACCGTATATTTGCTGAGCCAAATACAATTACGGGTTCAATCGGTGTATTTGGAATTCTGTTCAATGCTCAAAAACTAGCCAGTAACAACGGCGTCACCTGGGATACAGTTAAAACCGCACGCTATGCCGATAGCCAAACGCTTTCTCGCCCCAAAACACCTGATGAATTGGCACTTTACCAACGTAGTGTCAACAAAATTTACAGTCTATTTCTCGATAAAGTTGCCCAAGGTCGGAAAATTCCAGAAGCAAAGGTAGCAGAAATTGCCCAAGGTCGAGTCTGGTCTGGTACAGCAGCGAAACAAATTGGTTTAGTAGATGAAATTGGCGGTTTGGATGCTGCTATTGCCTACGCGGCTGGACAAGCCAAGTTAGGAAAAGATTGGCAATTGCAAGAATATCCCCAATTTGGAACTTTGGGAGAGCGTCTATTTGGACGAACCCCAGAAGAAGCGCGAACTGCTCTCAAACTAGATGAAACACAACTAAAACTACCAGAGCCGCTCATAACTGAATTACAAAAACTACAAGCTGAAATCTCAATTCTGCAAAAGCTGAACGATCCGCAGGGTGTCTACGCCCGTTTGCCTTTCAACTTAAAAATTGAATAGACTGAATTTTCATAATGAGGCTATGCACCTGCGGTTCAGCTCCCACAGGTGCTTTTGCCAGCATTAAGTTTTTTCGTTATTTAATCGCCGAAAGTGCACGTCCACATACACCTGCGGCTATACCCGATGAAGCCGCCAAAGAAGGTTGATTGTAAACAACACCAGCCACAGCTCCTACAACTAGAGCCATAAAAGCACTCAATGCCATTTTACGCAAGATACTCATTTTGATTCCTCTAGCCAGGTTTTAATAGGGATTACCTATTATTAATTTTCTCCCAAAAAGGATAAATTATGTCAACTTGAACCAGGCACAAAATCTTGTTTGGCATCAGGCGATCGCTCTCGATTGTTGTATTAAAGTTGCTGACACCAGAGCAACGGTTGTGTAAAGTAGTTGAGGAATCTTTGCAATTCATCAAATTTTCACAACCATCTATGGATAGAAAAACCAAACGCCTTTTACTGCTTGTCGTTTCTTGTAGTCTAGCTGGTGTAATTTTAGGAGGTACGGCTAGTTGGGCAGAAAGCAATACCTGTTTGCAAGCGAGTACAGTTACGAATGAGTGCCTGACCAAAGACCCGATCGCTAAAACTATACAGGGAATGAGTACTGGTTTGGTAGCTGGGGCAGGAGCGGCTTTTGGTGTAGCGTGGCAGCACCGTAATGAAGATTAATTGATTGTTATTTTTTCATCAAGTTTTGAGCTTTAGAAGGTGTATTTTGGGCGTTTAAAGCTCAAGCTTAAAACTAGGGATTGGGTTTGATTCTTCCCCAACCCCAGTACCCAATCCCCCCAAGATTCACGCCACTAACCCTGAACGCAAGGCACGAACAGCTGCTTGGGTACGATCGTCAGCACAGAGTTTATTTAGAATGTTGCGTACGTGGGTTTTAACCGTTCCGACGGTAATATACAGTTTCTCTGCAATCTGACCATTACTACACCCAGCTACAATCAACTCCAGAATCTCCAATTCCCGTTGAGTTAAGGGATAAGTTTCTAAAACTTGTTCATATTCTGGTGCTAGGGCATCTATTTTTACTGTCTTGGGCTTATCGGATAACTCCTTAGTTGGCAAACCTTTCCGCATCTGCAACAACACAACGTTGGCGATCGCTGGATCGATCCAGGAGTTACCTTCGTATGTTGCTTGAATTGCTTCTGTTAATCTATCGATACTTGTATCTTTCATGTAATAAGAGTCTGCCCCTGCCGCAAAAGCAGCAAGTACTGTATCCTCGGAGTGTTCCATTGTCAGGATGAGGATTTTGGTTGAAGCGTCCTCATTCTCGGCTTGCCACTGTCTAAATTTGCGGGTGAGTTCAATACCATCCATATCAGGCAAGCCAATATCCACAACAGCCACATCAGGCTTGGCAGTTTCCAATAATTTCAGACCTTTAGTGGCATTTGCCGCTTCACCAATAACTCGAATTGCGCTATCAGTCTGTAATGCAGCTTTTAGCCCCATTCGTGTCAAGTCATGATCTTCAATTAAAACAATACTAATTTCACTCATTGCTACTCGTACTCTCCGCCGATCATATCTGTCGAAAGTCGACTTTGTGACTTTTGTTTTTTATTTTCCAAAACCTAAGATAGATGATCTTTTCATAAACCTGCATCCACCAATAGAAATAGCATTTTTACATTTGTTAACCAGTCGATATAGGCAAAATCTAGCTAAGGATATAGGTTAGTTTATGAAGAATTATGAAATACTGACATGAAATTTAGCTGTAATAATTTTGAGTAATTAACCAGCAACATTCATTAAATAAAGAGTATAAGAGTGTAAAGAAGGAGAAAACAATCAGTAGTTGAAACCTATCTTTAAAACTACTCTTTTCCCACTTGAAAAATACCTATGGTTACAGGAGGGATTTTTGAAACGAACCAATAGACGCGCAGTGGCTTCCCACAGGGTAGAACACAAAGAACACAAAGAAATAAATTAGGTAGTCTTGTGGTGGGAAGGGAGTAAATGCCTTGAAAGCAATTAAATGTAATTAAGTCGAACAACAATTAATTACCAATTCGATAAATTTTACAGCTATGGTTCAAGAACCCAAATTTGCTGAAATCAACACTAATAAATTAGAGCAGGTGGCAGCAGCCTTGCAGGAAAGTGAATGGCGCTTTCGTGTCATTTTTAATCAGACCTGGCAATTGATGGGATTCATGAAACCAGATGGGACTGTAACTGAGGTAAATCAGGCAGCGTTGGATTTTGGAGGACTTGATAGCGCTGCTTTGATTGGTCGTCCCTTTTGGGAAGCTAGTTGGTGGGCAATTTCACCACAGACTCAAGGCGAATTACAAAGAGCGATCGCTGCTGCGGCGCAAGGAGAATGCATTCGCTACGAAGTTGATGTTCTGGGTGCGGGGAATGAAATTGCAACGATTGACTTTTCCATTAAACCAATTCGAGATCAAACAGAGCAAGTAGTTTTGTTAGCTTGGGAAGGTTGGGACATTAGCAATTACAAGCGTGCTGAAGCAGAAATCCGCCAACTCAAATCACAACTACAGCAAAGTGTGAGCGCACCAACAGCACTAATAGAAGTTGCCACGCACCAAAAAGAACAATTACTGCAAGCCGAGACGGAACGTCAGTTAGCGCAGCAGGCATTACAGCAAAGCGATCGCCGCTACGCTACCCTAGCAAAAATGTCTCCTGTTGGCATATTCCATACAGATGCTGTTGGCAACTGTCTTTATGTGAACGAGCGTTGGTGTGAAATTGCTGGGTTAACTCCAGAACAAGCACTCGGTCTGGGTTGGGTAGCCGCTATCCATCCCGAAGATAGACAGCAGGTTCTGGCTAAATGGAACCAAAGCGTACAAAAAAAGCTACCATTTCGCGCTGAGTACCGATTTCAACAACCAGGCGGTAAAACAGTTTGGTTGTTAGGACAAGCAGTTGCCGAAACTCAGGAAAACGGTGAGGTAGTAGGTTACATCGGCACAGTAACTGATATCACCGATCGCAAACTAGTAGAGCAAGCTTTGCGGGAGAGTGAGGAACGATTCCACGCTATGGCCGACACCGCACCCGTAATGATCTGGATGTCTGGTATCGATAAGCTTTGTGATTATTTTAACAAACCTTGGCTGGAATTTACCGGACGCACAATGGCGCAAGAGCTAGGCAACGGCTGGGCAGAGGGAGTACATCCCGACGATATAGAACGTTGCTTAGATACATATGTTACGGCTTTTGATGCGCGGCAACCATTTAAAATGGAATATCGCCTCAGGCGTTTTGATGGTGAATATTGTTGGGTTTTAGATACAGGTGCGCCGAGGTGGAATGCTGATGGTAGTTTTGCTGGGTATATAGGTTCATGCATTGATATTAGCGATCGCAAGCAGACAGAATTAAATCTGACGCGGATGAATACGATTTTGGCCCAAACAACAGCGATGTTGAAGAAGCGCAATGATGAATTAGATCAATTTGCCTATGTGGCTTCCCATGATTTGAAAGCACCTTTACGGGCGATCGCTAATCTTTCCGAATGGATTGAAGAAGACCTGCAAGACCAGCTAACAGAAGAAAACCAAAAGCAAATGGATTTGTTGCGCGGACGAGTCCGCCGTATGGAAGCTTTAATTAACGGGTTGCTGGAATATTCCCGGATTGGGCGTATCCAAACGCCTGTGTCTGTTGTGAATGTGGGTGAATTATTACAGGAAGTAATTGAATCGCTGGCACCGCCACCTACTTTTACCATTGACATCCAACCAGGAATGCCTACTTTGAAAACGAAGCGATTGCCTCTGCAACAGGTGTTTACTAACTTGATTGGGAATGCAATTCAACACCACACCCGACCTGACGGTCATGTCAAAATTTCTGTGCAAGACCGGAACGATTATTACGAATTTGCCGTCACAGATGATGGCCCTGGTATTGCCCCTGAGTACCAGGATAAAGTATTTGTAATTTTCCAAACACTAGAGGCACGCGATCGCAAAGAAAGCACAGGAGTTGGTTTGGCAATTGTTAAGAAAATTGTAGAAACCGAAACAGGTGCGATCGCCTTGGAGTCCCGCCTTGGTGGAAGTAGCACCTTCCGCTTTACTTGGCCTAAGCAAGCGAGAGAATAAAACTGCTTAAGCTTTTTATAGACAAAACTTTCTTAGCAACTATGGCCAATGGCTGAAGACGTAGTTCAATCGGTCAAATTACAATTAGTTTAGCTAGTTTAAGTAGTAATTTTTTTTACTACTTTTTCTTGGTTCTATGCTTTAAAGTTGTGGAACTTATATTTCATGCTGTTAGTAGCTGTTGGTTGCACCATACATCTGCTGAGCAGCAACAAACAAACTCTAGACCGAAATCTATAGCAAATCGAGTAGGATTGCGATGATTTTCAGTTAGCTAATTACTTATTTTTAATAAAGTATTTATGATTTAGTAATTAGCTGCCACCCTGACTCTGAATAGTCTAGTCAAGAAACCAAATTAGAGAGAAAACCAACTCAATTTAAACTGAAAGATGGCAGAAAGATCGATCAATATACTGTTAGTGGAGGATGATGAAGTAGATGTAATGAATGTCAAGCGGGCATTCAAAAAAGTTAATATTACCAACCCACTTTACGTTGCCACTAACGGAGTCGAAGCTCTAACAATGCTACGTGGTAACAATGGAAAACCTCCAGAGGTTCCTGATTCACGGCGCTTAATTTTGCTTGATTTAAATATGCCCAAAATGGGTGGAATCGAATTCTTGCAAGAGCTACGATCAGACTCACAATTAAGACCAACTCCTGTAGTAGTAATGACAACTTCCAATCAAGATAAAGATCGAGTGGAAGCTTATAATTTGAATGTTGCTGGCTATCTATTGAAGCCTGTGACATTTGCTAATTTTATTGAACTAATGGCAACGCTCAACAAATATTGGACGCTGTGCGAAATGCCTTAATTAGTCAAGAGTCAAGAGTTGTACAGACGTGCCATGGCACGTCTGTACAGAGTCAAAAGCAAATGACAAATGACAAATTTTTTAGGGTGGTTGAAAAATTTCAATGTTATACAAGAATTTATATGTAAGAGCAATAGCTAATGGCGATGGAAGAAACGCTAAAAATACTAGTTGTAGACGATGACGAAGTAGACCGCATGGGAGTGCGCCGAGCCTTAAAGGCAGCTGGTGTAAATGTAGAGCTGTTTGAGGCGGAGGATTGTAACGGCGCGATCGCTGCCTTGAGGAATACTTCTTTCGACTGCGTTTTCCTTGACTATCGCTTACCAGATCAAGATGGTTTAACCTTAATCAATGAAATACGTTCTCACGGCGTCAAAGTACCTTTGGTAGTCCTCACGGGCCAAGGAGATGAGCAAATTGCTGTGGAACTGATGAAAGCGGGTGCTACAGACTACCTCTCCAAGTCTAGAGTCTCCCCAGAAACCCTGGCACAAGTTCTGCGGAATGCCATGCGGGTTTACAAAGCCGAAATGCAAGTAGCTTTAGCAAATCAACGACTGCGAGAAAGCAATGAGTTGCTAACTCGTAAAAATCAAGAACTTGAGGCTCAACAGCAACAGATAGAATTACAAAACCTCAAACTCAAGGAAGCATCACAGCTAAAATCGCAGTTTTTAGCAACCATATCTCATGAATTGCGAACCCCGATGAATGCCATTATTGGCTTTTCCCAGTTATTGTTACGTCCTAAATGCGGGGATTTGACTACCCAGCAGAGAGATATGGTAGAACGCATCCTCAACAATAGCAAGCACTTACTAATGCTGCTCAATGAAGTTCTCGATTTTTCTAAATTAGAGGTAGGCAGGTTAAATCTCAAGCCAGAAATCTTTGATCTCTCACAGGTAGTTAAAACCACCGTAGCGGAAACCACGTCCCTAGCAGAGGCAAAAAAACTTTCCGTGCACGTTCAGGCTGAATTGCAAAACCGCATGGTGTTTAACGATCCTCTGCGCTTGCGACAAATTCTAATGAATTTACTATCTAATGCAATTAAATTTACAGAGTCGGGTAGCATCGGAGTAGATGTCAAAGAACTGGCAGATAATCGAATCGAAATAGCAGTTTGGGATACAGGTATTGGTATTGCTTCCTCAGATTTACAATATATTTTTGAAGCTTTCCGACAACTTGACCAGAGTATCACTCGCAAATATCCTGGCACAGGTCTGGGTTTACCGATTGTAGATGCACTAGTGCAAATGATGGGTGGCAAAATCAGTGTCGAAAGTGAATTGGGTCAAGGTTCGGTGTTTCGCATTGAACTGCCGCGTCACATTTCATCAAAGCAGCAAAATCAAGATAGAATGTCCAAACTTACTCACCTATCATCAACATCAAAAAAACACTTAGCCAAACAACAAGACAACCTCCGTTTTGCTCAAGAAGGAATGCAGGGACTACCAAGAGAAAGAGGAGACAGGTAATTTTCACCCGCTTGCTAGCAGCTAAAATAATAAATTGTTTTGCAGTTGAAAAGTAAATAAAATATGTTACCAGCTACAAATTCAAAAGTAGATCGTATTCTTGCTGTCGATGATACTCCCGACAACCTCGTTCTGCTGCAAACAATTTTGGAGATTGAGGGGTACGAAATTGAATTAGTAGCAGATGGTGCAACTGCGTTACAAAAAATAGAACAATCTCCCCCCGATTTGATTCTGCTAGATGTGATGATGCCAGGGTTGGATGGTTATGAAGTCACGCGCCGCATCCGTAGTAACCCGATTATAGATTACATTCCCATCCTGTTGTTAACTGCGTTTCATGATGTCAGTGTCGTTGAAGGTTTAGATGCGGGGGCAGATGACTTTATCCGCAAACCATTCGATCAAGATGAACTACTCGCCAGAGTGCGATCGCTGTTGCGATTAAAGCACAGTCTTGACGAACAAAAAAAATTATTTAGCCAGCAAGAAGACTTTGTTTCTCGTCTGACTCACGATTTGCGGACTCCTTTAGTGGCTGCAGACAGAATGCTGAATTTATTTCAACAGGAAGCCTTCTGCAAAATCTCGCCAGAAATGAAACAGGCGATCGCCGCTATGATTCGCAGTAACCAAAACCTGTTGGAAATGGTCAACACCCTGCTAGAAGTCCATCGTTTTGAGGCAGGTAAAAAGACCTTGCAATTTGAAAGCTGCAATCTCCGTCAGATTATTGAAGAAGTCGTTCAAGAACTCAGTCCGCTTGCTGATGAAAAGGACTTGATGCTGAAAATCGATGCCAGCAAATTAGATCCAAGCGATGAAAGTGCAAGCACAGTCATGGGCGATCGCCTAGAACTGCGACGAATTTTCAGTAACTTGATTGGAAATGCCATCAAATTTACAGATACAGGTGGGATAAACGTTCGCATTTTGGAAACGTCTCCATCTTCCACCAATCAAAAATGGGTAATAACAGAAGTACAAGACACCGGGTACGGAATTGCTGCGGACGACCTGCCGACACTTTTTGAACGGTTTCGTCAAGGTAAAAACAAACGCGCTGGCAGTGGCTTGGGCTTACATCTTTCGCGCCGTATTGCCGAGTTTCATGGTGGCACTATTGAAGTAGCCTCTGAACTTGGTAAAGGCAGTGTTTTTACAGTTAAATTGCCAAAATTATAAGCCAAATTGAAAGTTTGAATTTATAAAAAAATCTTAAATTTATCAAGGTGTTATAGCCTTAATATGTTTCTGCTGTTGTAATACCAAATTGGGAAAGGTATTATTGTGTCATGCTGTAGACGCTTGCGGCTACAGAATGACAAGTAAAGACAATTTGATATAAATACCTAAAAAGGGAGTTTGGCAAAAAGTCTATTGACTAAACTGGATGTAATTAGTGTAGTTGAATCCTAAAAAAGGAATAAATAATAAGGAAGCAATTATCACTTGATGCTTACTGAAAATACTTCATTCGGATGGTGACTTTGGACAATGCTTCCTAATACTATTTGAGACAGTAAACAAACAAAACAATTGTCCCGACGTAAATTAGTTTTTTAGGTTACACTACTAGCGACAACTCAAAAAGTAAGGTGTTAGTCCATAGTCAAGAGGAGCCAGCGCGTTGCGGAGGTTCCCGAGGCAGTGCGTTGCGGGGGTTCCCCCCGTTGTAGCACCTGCCGTTCCGTTGTAGCGACTGGCATTTCAGGGTCAAAATAAACTACTATTGATGATTGACAACTCACTCTTGAGTGTTGATTAATTCCACTACACTTGTTGGCTTGTTACTGGTGGTCTACATCTTCCGGAAAAGAACATATGGCAACATCACCTCCAACTCGCGGTCAAGCAGAACGAACTTTAGCACAGGGAATACAAGCTTTGTATCGGGAACAACTTGGACACCAGCCAAGTAAAGTTACCTGTAAGTTGTCAGACCAAAATTTAGTGATTGTAATTGAGAATTCTATTACACCACCAGAGCTGTTACTAGCTCAAACAGGTAGACAAGAATTAGCTGAACAAGTCAGATCAGACTTAGATAATGCTATTCAACCTGAAATCAAGGAACTGATTGAAGAGACCTTAAATGTATCTGTAGTCGAAATACTTAGTGATGCTACCTTGGAAAGCGGTCGTTCAGGCATTATTGCCATCTTGTCTGATATACCTAATATTCGTAATGCTGTTCCCAGCGCTAAAGCGAGGAGAAAGGCTTCATAGATTGGAAGCTACATCCTTAAAATGTAGCTTATTTCTAACACAAGTCCACAGCCGAATAATTATCTAATTTTTCACCAACATAACGGTAAATTATTGCCTCTAAATCTTCAATCATATAAGGCTTGCTGATGTAGTCATCAAACCCTGCATCTAAGATGCGTTCTCGATCTTCTGTACTGGCTAAAGCTGTGACTGCAACAACAGTAATATTGCGAGTTAGCGGTTCTTGCTTTAGATAGCGCATAACATCAATCCCATTGATACCTGGCAACAAAATATCCAACAGGATCAAGTCTGGCTGATACTCTTTAGCTACCAGTACAGTAGTTGAACTGTCTGTTTGACAAATCAGTCTACAGCCCAGTGATTCAAGAGTGTAACTCATCAGCAGCAAATTATCATCATTATCTTCCACTGCTAAAATTAACGGCGGTTGGAAGTTTTGCTTATTTTGTTCACCCATAACCACTTGTGCCAGTTCCATTCCTTCTCCAGAAAATCTCATTTGCATTCATGTCTATGCTTGAATGAACAGACGAGGCATTCCGAGAGCGGCTGGATAGCGCTCATTCAAGACTGGCTCGCTTCTCAACTCTATCAAGTCGATTGCCTTTGCTCTCCAAGGATAGAGTGTCAGAGGAAAGAGTATCTCAAGTTGAAAGAGTGGAGCTATACCTCTTGATTATAAGCAAAATAAAGAAAAGATTTAGCAGATTAATTATAAGTACTTAATATATTTAATTATTTTTTAATATAGTCTCTCTAATGTAATGCTAATCGGCACAAATGCATATATTTTTTGTGATGGCTGTGAGTAGTTGATAGTTGATGGTTAGTTTAGATATCTGCATTGACTGCAAAAATAAAAATTAATAACTGTCAAGATAAATACGCTACTTTTTTCCTATATAAAAAATGCTAATAGCATGAGTATAAATACTTTGTAACTTCATGCCTACAACTCTATAGCGATCGCTGTAGAACTGTAGGCATCTTTATCAGATTAGCATCTAAATAATCGTGGTTACTAACTAGATTCAATCAAGGTCTTGCCACCTTGTCACAGACCTTTTTGTAAAGATTGAAAAAAAATCCTCTCAGGTATTGACACATCGTGTAGTATGCAGGTAGTATATAAACAACAACAAACAAAAGTCAAATATATAAAAAGTGTTTAACCTCCCAAAATATATATCAAAAGGAGGTGTGAGTATGGTTCACATTCGTTTTGAAGGTCGTTCATATGATATTAGTGAGTCACAACTGGGCTTAACAACAAGCATGAATGATTTCGCTATCAAAGAGCGACTAGCACAACATTTTGATGTGCAATTAAATCGCTTTGAATCTTACATAATTGATCGCAGACCAAGTGGTGATTTAATAGTAAGACCAGAAGCAGTTTACGGATAAAAATTTGTCCCGCACCCTAACAGGTAAAGCTTACATACATAATTGTTCCGCAAGGAACTTGTAGGTACCCTACGGGAAGCCGCCCTGTGGGCGTCTACGACTCCTACCATCGCCACTGTTTGGCGATGTAGACAAATTGGTAAAGTCAAAATGTAAATAGCTTTTCCAACTTGTGTGGGGCAATCAATCTTTCACTTCGCGCCCTAACATAAAAAGCTTACATACTAGCTCAATTGGTAGAGCATTACTCTGATAAAGTAAGTGTAACAGGTTCGATCCCTGTGTATGAACGAACAGCTTCTTCAACTTGCGCGAAGTGTTTAAAATTATAAATTATTTAACTCAATAATGAGTGATAAATGTAGCAAATTTCAGACAGTTGCTGAAATCGAAAATTTGTTAGCTGCATTCAATCATTGCACTTTGCCACGATGTGAGTGGAATCATACTGCACATTTGACAGTTGCATTATGGTATCTCACACAATATGGGGAAAAAGAAGGAAGCGATCGCATTCGCCAAAGTATCCAGCGGTATAACGCAGCTATGGGTATTCAAACTACAAAAAATAGCGGCTATCACGAAACTCTCACTCTATTTTGGATTCAGATAGTGCGTCGTTATTTGTCAGTTAACAACAGAAAAGATTCGCTATTGCAGCTGACTAACGGACTAATCGATAGTTACGGTAATAAGTATCTGCCACTGCAATACTACAGTCGGGATTTACTGATGTCTTGGGTGGCTCGAAGTAGCTGGGTTGAACCAGACTTAAAACCTTTGATTGACATCCAGCCTTCCTCAAGTTAAAACGGTAGTTGTCGCCGCGCCCTAACAGAGAAAGCTTACATACTAACTCAATGGTGAGTACTCGGCTGTTAACCGATTAGACGGGTTCGATTCCCATGTATAAACAAACAGCTTTCTCGACTTGCGCGGTGATTATTCACTCGCAAACGTGCGACAACTACCTCCGCACAACTCTTCACAAAATGGAGGTAGTACCCATGAATACAGCAGAACGCGACTTGCGTTTAGAACTTCTCAACAGCTTGCTGACAACTCCTCACCGCGAACGGTCGAAGGTAGCAGAATTCCATAAATTAATAGTAGAGCTTGACCCGATTTTCTACGGACATCTAGCTGTATGGTATCAGCATAACGGTGATGTTCGCGACCACAAAGAAGTGTTTGTGGGACATTTGCTGACAAGCAATGTGAATGCACACCGCGACGCTGGGTTTGTCATGCTGCAAGAGTTTCCACCTTACCAAGTGGCGCGAATTGTAGACTTTATGAAGCAGCAACTAGGTAAAGTTCCGCGTTGTGCGCGTACCGCCGTGCGGCGTTATTTGCAAGCGCGGGAAATCAACCCTCAGCTTTTCGATCGCGCTGCTTTACGCGGACGCAAGGCGATGAAGCACCTGTATGCAACTTTGCATATTAAGCCAAATATGCGTGCAGATGCGGTGTTGTTCAAAGATACTCCACCACAAGACAGCCTTGCTTTTATTCTCAAGCAAGTGGCTGGATCTGCCACACCAGCCGAACAAGCGGCTTTGATTGTCGAGCATAACATCCCTTATACCATTGCCATTGGTGCGGTGAAGCAACTCACACCAACGGTGCTGGTAGCGTTGATTAACTCCATGTCACCGCAAGAAGTAATTAACAACCTCAAATCCCTCAAACAACGGGGTGCAATGGAACACCCAGAAGTCAAAGAATTGATTGATGGGAAGTTGGAACAAGCAGCAAAAAGCGATCGCGTCTCTGCATTCAAAGCCACAGTCGCCGCCGATGTCACCCAGTTGGATACGGAAACTGTTGCAAAGCTGGAAAAAGTCACGAACGAGCAAGTCAAAAAGCGCGGTAAAATTGCCAAGCCAACAGCCTTGTTGGTTGACAAGTCTGGAAGCATGGATATAGCGCTAGAAGTGGGTAAACAAATTGCCGCCTTAATTTCTGGTATCACCGAAGCAGACTTGTTTGTGTATGCTTTTGACACCATTGCTTACCCAGTGAAAGCACAGAGTACAGAACTGTCAGACTGGGAAAAAGCGTTTCAGCACATTTTTGCTAACGGTGGGACTAGCATCGGTGCGGGACTGGAAACCATGCGGTTGAAAAAGCAGCTAGTAGAACAAATTATCATTGTCACCGACGAAGGCGAAAACACCCAGCCATACTTTGCTGAAGCTTACCAAGCCTATCAGCGAGATTTGGGAGTAATGCCTAACGTCATCATCGTCCGAGTGGGACAATGGTGTGATTACGTTGAAGGCAAGCTGAAAGAAAAGCAAGTACCTGTGGATACCTTCACTTTTGCGGGTGACTACTACTCTTTGCCAAATTTGGTTCCATTGCTATCACGTCCATCCCGGCTAGAGTTGCTGATGGAAATTTTGGATACACCGCTACCCGTGCGGGACGATAAGTAGGGGAAGGTGGGTAGATGGGGAGATGGGGAGAGTGGGGGAGTAGTAAACCACTAACCACTAACTACTAACTACTAACCACTAACCACTAACCACTAACTAATGACCAATGACTAATGACCAAGCGGGGTTTTTTGTAACTCTTGGTTGAGATAAACACGGAGTGCGGGGTACTTCACCTATGGTTAAGGATATGCTTGGCGATCGCACTTACTTCTTGTGTCCAAGGATGATCGGGGTAGCGCAAGCTGAAAATATCGCTGCTACCCAGATAAAACATTTCTTCACACACAGGTAAGATGCCAGCCACATTTGTACCGTAGGTTGAAACTATTTGTTGCCGCAAAGCCTGAAAGTTAAAAGTTGGCAGCGCCTTATTGATTACCAGCATAATGCTAGGAACATCTAACTTGCGAGCCACATCAACAGCTACAGCCGTACCTTGGTAATCTTGCTGATCTGGTCGAAGGATGACCACAAGGATATTGGAAATAATAATAGACAGTAGGGTTTCTTCGTTAATGCCAGGGTGAGTGTCAATAAAAAGATAATCCAGTTTTAAGCGTTTGCTCAAATGCTGAAAACCATCGTTAAGCAGGCGTGCATCGTATCCCTCACGCAAAATGCGAGAAATCTCACCAGTCTTGATGCTGGAAGGAATTAGATAAATATTACCTCTGATTGCAGGGGCTTTCTGCTTCATTTTCAGCAGTGGTGTAACGTCGTAAGCAGCCTTTTCAATCGGACAGCGACCCCACAGATAATCATTCAGGGTGTAGCTTACTTTATTTTCTTCGAGACCGAAAAGAACATGAATTCCAGGCGATTGAATATCAGTATCAACAATACCAACCCGCTTACCAGAACGAGCGATCAAAGTGGCTATATTAGCAGTTACATTTGATTTACCTGTTCCACCACGGAATGAATGGATAGAAATGACTTTAGACATAATAAATATCCTCAATTCAGAGTTAAAATTTCAAAATTACGCCTGATGTGAACTATTTAATTAACTCGGTAGTTACTTGTACTTCCAAACAACCACCAACCACCAACCACTAACCAATGTACAGACGTGCCATGGCACGTCTCTACAACCACCAAAACTTATTCATCTGATTCTGACCATTTATTTCTAATATCTTTTGCCTCTTTGCGTAATTTCTGGAAGTATTCACTGCGAGCAATTTCATCCACTTGGCGAGCCATCTTGGTTTCGTCTATTTTGATGCGGAGTTCCTGCACCTGTTGTTTTAGGCGTTGCTCGCGAGCGTAGACTTCACGAACCATTTTCTGAAAGACTCGCCCCAACTGTCCTAATTCGTCAGTGCGTTTAACAAGTACTGTCAGATTTTTAATTTCATACTCTTTTGCTTCATCAGAATTAATTGTATCAGTACTAATTTTTTGAGCCAGTTGAGCCATTGGTTTGATAGGTTGGATTACATTTAGCTTCAACAAATAATTAATCAGAATAATGACCAAGGCGAAAATTGCAATAAAAATACCAATGAATAAGGAAAAATTCTTGCGAACGTTCTCAAAAACTTGACTGGCAGGAACATAAATTATTTGAATACCGAGGATCTCATTGAGCTTCCATCCAAAACCATGCTCTGTTCCATAGGTTTCTACAAGGCTCTTGGGTGCCATTTCGGGAGTGCTATGGCAACTAAGACACTTGGGATTTTGAATAGAAAAAGGACGGGCGCTATAAAACAATTGCTCTCCAAATGCAGTCAGAAAACCTGATTTGGATCGCAAGCTTGGGTTATTACGGAAGGTTTCTATAAGATTAGTTTCAAATTCATCAGCTTGATCCTGTAAATTTGTTGGGTTAAGTGTGGCGTCTTTGTAAAGGTAATGTTGATATTCTTTTTTGTCGCGTAGATTCTCAAATACTTCCCTAGCTGCATAACTAGGTACTGTTTCAGGAACAAACTTTTCCTGATTTTTTAGATAAGGCTCTAACAAGCTTGTTATGTGGCTACTACTATAGTCTCTAACTGAATTGACCATTTGCATCAGCACTTGCGCTCTGTAGTTGATTTCATTTTCAGCTGTGTATTCAAGTGCCTTTGATAAAGCCAATCCACTAAACGCGATCGCCCCTATAAAAACTAGCGATAGGAGCAAGGTAAATTTGTTGGCAAGCTTGGAACTATTTATCATTTTTCTTAGTTTTCATATCCATGAAAAATCCATTTTTCATTTCTATAGCATTATCTTCATCGTAAAAATTTAATAAGGAAAAAACATCTGAAGAATGTCTTGAATCCCTGTGCAACGAAATATATAAACTACCTCTAACTTTCGTTGACTGAATAAGTAAAATTAGCTATGACTAAAGTCGGATGTGGCAGCAATATGTAAAAGGGATCGGGGATTGGAGATCGGGGAAGAGATTTTTATTCCCTCGTTGTGGGTGAAAAGTCCGTGGGAGGACTGTCTTGAAAGTTGGGCATGGGGCATTGGGGAGCCAGTGCGCCCTTGGTGGTTGCCCCCGTTGTAGCACCTGGCGTCATTGGAAGAGAGATTTTCATCCTTTGCTGTGCGCCCCGGTGCATGGGAGTCTTGCACCCCTATGGAACAGATCGGAGGCGGAGCCTCCAAACCCTCGTTACCAGGTTCAACCTAGTAACGAGAATTAAGCAGCCCCTGGCTCCTAATGACAAATGACAAATGACGACCCTTACGAGTTAACTTTATTCGTGCCGATCTACTAAGAAAGTAAGCGCTGCCGAAATTCCACTGCTTTTTTGGAGTCTCCAATCTCTGCTACTAACTTCAATACCAGTTCTTCTGGAGAAAGTTGCTCAGAAGATTTTATTGTTTCCTGAACTACAACGATCGCCATCGGGCCGATTAATTCAGCGAGATCGCGCTGACATTTTTGTACAAAACTTTTCTGGAGGGTAGGGTGTTTCCAGCTTTGATCTGAGATTACTCTCGCAGGCTGCGATATAGTAACTGAGGATTCTGATAAGGGTAGTCTCGCAGTAATGCGACAACCAGCACCTGGACTACTTTCAATTTGGAATTGACCTTTTAAGAGGGTAACTCTTTCTCGGATTGCTTGGAGAGCAAACCCCAGCGGTTTTTGATCTAATTGAAATCCTCTGCCATTGTCTTCAATCATGAGATGGACTTGCTCTGGGGTAGCACTCAACTGAATATTAACTGCTGTTGCTTCCGCGTGTTTGTAGATATTTTTCAGTGCTTCTTGCATAAGCCGGTAGAGCATTTTGGCAACCTCTACAGGTAAAGGAACATCTAAGTTCAATTGAGTAGTGGGTAAAATGCCTGTGGCATAATGGAATTCCTGCATAAGAAATGCGATCGCTGTCTGAAACCGCTCTTTTGGTACATCAGCACGAAGCGTATTGACTGAACTACGAACCTCCTGCATAGCCATAGAACCAAGCCGTTTGGACTCGACAATAAACTGATGGGCTTGCTCTAGGTCTACTTGCCAAAATTTGAGAGCGCCTTGTAACTGAATATTCAAGGCAGCTAAAGCATGTCCGAGAGAATCATGGACATTGTGGGCAAGGCGGTTGCGTTCCCGCACGGCGGCGAGTTCTTCCATTTGCAGGGTGTACTGTCGCAGTTGCTCGCAAGCAATTGTAAGTTGTTCCCGCATCTGGCGATCGCTCAGTACCATATTCACCAGTTGCAGCAAAAACAATAATGCCATGCCAAACAGCAGCACATAGCTCAATTGGCTCAGCCAAAATCTACCTTGCTCCGAGAGTGTTAGAGACAAGCCAATATTGCTATTAATCTTGATCTGTAGAACCAAGAACAGGAAAAAAACCAAAGCAGCTAGTAGGTAGCGCCCCGACAAATCAAACAAAAAGCTACTGCGGATTACCACTATAATCAACAGCACGGGCCACAATTGTAAGTATCCTAACGCTGCTCCAAATAAAACTAGCCCGATTTCAATAGCTGTATAAAGTACTTTGTAAACTGTTTTGCCACTAGGCAGTACCAACCCCATGAAACCGAAGACAACCAAAATCAACAGGGGTGGAATCGATAAATGAGGAGATCGCGAGAAAATAACAGACAGTAGGGAGTCAGCTACAGCACAAGTTGCCACTAACCCCCATTCGGTATAGAGCAGAAAGCGAAATGGATTTGAGCGGACGGGAAATGAGAGACTCATAATCAAGTGGCAACTGTTGCCAAAACTGACCTCGTTAACTACCTATTTTGAATCTTTTAAATCCAATTGCAGCATCAAACAGCAACTTCTAGACTTTTGTTGGAGCCTTGGGCGATCGCTCAACGAAAGTTGTAGACAAATTTACTTAGTTGCTCAACGAAAGTCGTAAGCAGATTTAAGTAAATGTGTAAAATCCCCTACTTCTGACCAGAAGTAGGGGATCTGTCATTTGTTTCTGGTTAAATTTCTATTATGAAAAAATTAAAAGAGTTAAATTAACCCTTAATCAACTCAAAATAAACGAACAGGTTTGTTTTGCACTTGGGAAGCGATCGCCATTACCCGTTCTACTACAGCAATCATGTAGTAGTAATCTGGTACTTTTCCATTAGGTACATACCCTACCTCTTGAGCCAAACTTGAAGGAAATTCATTCAAGGTTCGGCGGATGTACTCTTGATTTTTGCGTTCCACACTCGGCCCAACCAAAACAACACCAGGTGGAATCAAATGAGGGTCTTTAAAAAGTATGCGAAATCCGGTCTGGCTTAACTGCGAACCGTAAAGATCCAATTCTGCGATTGAAACCGCACCAGCAGTAGCTTTACCTTGGGCCACCCATTCTAAAACTGTTTTAGGTGTAGGTGCGAATAAAATCTCACCCAATGTCAGACCATAAAGGTTGTAAAGGGGTAAATAATATCCTGTTGCTGAACCTGGTTGACCTAATACAACAGTTTGGCCTTCTAGCATTTTTAATTCGCCAAGCGAGCTATCTTTACTTACAACAATAACTGAGCGCAAATTACTGTCACCAATTAAAGGAAAAACTGGAGTGTATTGATAACGAGAAATTGCAATAGCTGCTAAACCTGGTGGAGCAAATACTAATGACCAAGAGCGTTCTTTTAAGCGCTCAATTGCTTGATTTTCATTGTAAGCAGGCTCTAACTGAATGTATGCCTTCATTTTTTCACCCAAGTAGCTATTGAACTTAGCGTACTCGTTAATTATTTGTTCTCCGCCACTGTAATTGATAGCCCCAATAGTTAACTCACCTTGGTATTTCGATTTTGATTGACAGGCTACTGTTAAAGATAGTAGAAATAGAAGAAAGTCACGACGTGAAAATTGCTTAATCATTATTAATGATAGTTAAGTGAATCATGGTTAATTTATGATTAATCTCATAGCTTTTTTGGAAGTAATGGCTAGCATTACCGAACAGTAATAAAAGAGTATTTCTAGAATTTTAAATTATCTGATATGTATAACTAGAAATATTGTCGAATCGGCTAAGATACTAGAATAGTGTGTCAATTGAATGAGAAAAATATATGTTAAAAAACTTAAATATTGGCACTAAAGTCAACTTGCTTCTAATACTAGTTTTTATCATTAGTATTTTAGTGACTAGTACTGCCCTATCAACTTTACTTCAGCATAGAGCGCAAAATGAAGTGACTTCTAAAGCGCTAATTCTGATGCGTACAATGAATTCAGTTAGAACGTATACACAGGAGCGCATAAATCCCCTACTTAAATCTAGATTAGAAACTGAAGCACAATTTATTCCTGAAACAGTACCTGCTTACTCTGCTATAAAAATATTTGAAAAATTTCGCAATGACGAAGAATATAAAAATTTTATATATAGAGAAGCAACACTGAATCCTACTAATTTGCGAGATAAAGCCGATCGTTTTGAAGCCCAGCTTGTCGAACGTTTTCGACAAAATTCCAACAATAAAGAAATTACTGGTTTTCGCAACCTTCCTCAAGGAGAGGTATTTTACATCGCCCGACCATTAGCTGTTACACAACCGAGTTGTCTTGAATGTCATTCAACAGTAGATAAAGCTCCTAAGAGTTTGTTGGCAACTTATGGAACAGAACATGGCTTTGGTTGGCGACTTAATGAAATTGTTGCTGCACAAATAATTTCGGTTCCTTCTGAAGAAGTCTTTAAAGATGCTGCTCATACTTGGTCTTTAATGATGGGACTTTTAATTGCTATTTTTGCCATCGTAGTTCTCTTGCTGAATTTTCTAATCAAAAAAGCAATCATTCAGCGAATTAGAAAAATGGAAAAAATAGCTCAACGAGTTAGCACTGGTGATATGAGTGTCGATTTTGAAGAAAAATCTAATGATGAAATTGGTGGATTGGCAGTAGCATTTAACCGGATGAAATCGAGTTTGGAAATAGCTCTAAAGCTGCTTCGTGGACAAGATAATTAATTTAATCAATTTAAGTTAGAAAGTAATTGCTGCTGAAAGCTATAAGCTTTTTGTGGATTGGAAATTTCTGCTGCCAGAATTTCCACAAGTTCAGCGCGGGACAGATGAGGGTTTTTTTTGACAGTTTTTTGAACAAGAAAAGATGCTATTGGACCGATGAATTCAGCTAAATTTCGTTCGCATTGACGTAGAAAGCTCTCATTACAAGGTAAATCATCTAGTTGATTCTCTGATGTAGTTGTAGATTCCTGGAAAATACACATTGCCTTTTTTTCAAACTCAAGGCGTTGTTTTCCAGTCATGTGAACTGCCAAATTATCAACGAGTTCTTTGCGACTGTGTGCCTTTGCCGCGACTTGCTTTAATAATGTCGGAGCAACTGGGCCCACAATTTTTATAAAAATATTTTCTAGGTGGTTATACTGTTCCAGAGATAGTACAGAACAGAATTGGGAGTTTGTCTTGTTCTTTTGGGAAATTGTCAAAGAAAAATCTACTTTTGGCGTTTTTTTTTCCAAAACGGGAACTTCTAGCAATGGCAGTTCGACAGTGATCTTGCAACCAGTGCCTGGCTCAGTTTCAATATTCAAATTACCCTGTAAGGCTGTCACTCTTTCTTGCATCCCTTGGATGCCAAACCCGGTTTTTTTTTGCGACAGGCTAAAACCTTTGCCATTGTCTTGAATAACGAGAAATACGTTTTCTGGAGTGACGTTCAGTTGAATTTGTACCTTTGTTGCTTGAGCATATTTACATATATTTGTCAAGGATTCCTGCACAATCCGGTAGATAGTCATTACTACCTTGATAGACAAAGGAGCAGATATGCTAATGCTGGTAGAAGGTAATACGCCAGTAGCTTGATGAAAATTATCAACAACAGAAGCGATCATTTCTTCTAGCGATCGCTCTGGAGTATCATTCGCACGCAAAGAACTGACAGATTGACGAACTTCATTAATGGCAACTGTTCCCAGTCTTTGAGCTTCTGTTAAAAACCGTTCTGCTTGAGAAGGATCGATATGCCAAAGCTTGAGGGCCGTTTGCAACTGAATGTTAAGACTAGTTAAGGCGTTGCCCAACGAATCATGTATTTCACGGGCAATACGCTTGCGTTCTTGGACTGCGGCGAGCTCTTCAATTTGCAGGAGATACTGTCGTAGCTGCTCGTGGGCCAGTAATAACTCGGTGTAATGCTCAGATACCACGGTATTTACCTTCCACTGTAGTATTAATAGACTATGCCATATCACATATTGCATTATGTGCAATATCAGACTTTCTTCAAGATCTTATGAATTTATCTCAGATTAAAGTCATACACGTACCCTACAAGACTAATTAGTTAATTTCCGGATGCGCGTTACAGAATGCAAGTATGAAATCGCGCGACCTTGATTTGAACCTGTGTGTAATTGTCAGAGGAAGATTAAGAATTTACGCAGCAATTCGATAAATTCATATTTCTTCACAGAATTCACTGATTCAACAACGCTGATGAGTCTTTGACTTTAATTTTTATGACTTAAGCATGACGGCGTAATTAAGTAGATGGACGTAATTAAACATAAAGTGCTTATTTTTTGACAAGGGCGGGCAGGATGTCCACCCCACAAGAGATTTGTTGTTCTTGTGGGGTGGGCGTCTCGCCCGCCCTGATTATGCAACTTAAATGCACATCAGCTTACTTAATTAAAGGTTCGTAGTGAGAACTTTAGTCCTCAAAAAAGGGCTAAAGCCCTTACTACGAACTTTTTATACAGAAAAATATTAAATTGATTGAGCTTCCCACAAAAGACCAGTTGAAAGACGAGACTTGGTCAATATTTGTGTAGTATTTTTGGTGAAAGCACGTCTTTATATCAACATAATCAATCCGATGAAACAGCTCCTCAACCAAGTATTTAACTGGAAAAAACATATCCAATGGCTAATTCTGCCACTGGTAATGATGATTCTGGTTTCTGGCCTATTTGCCACACCTGCTTTCGCTACAGGTGTGTATCAAATCCCCAATCTCACACCCAATACCTGGGTTGTGGATGAAGCTGAAGTCATTAGCCGCGCCAATGAAGCTAAAATTAGCAGTACCTTAGAGGAATTAGCTAAGCAAACCGGAAATGAAGTTAGATTTGTTACCGTACGTCGCTTAGACTATGGTGAAACACCGGAGAGCTTTACTAAAGCATTGTTTGAAAAATGGTTTCCCACAACAGAAGTGCAAGCAAATCAAGCTTTATTGATGATTGATACCGTTACTAACGGTAGTGCCATTATTACTGGTGAGCAAGTGAAGTCTTTGCTGAAGGACGAAATTGCTAAAAGTGTTGCAGATGAAACCCTAATGGCACCTTTGCGAGACGGCGACAAATACAATCAAGCGTTTTTAGATGCTAGCGATCGCCTAATAGCTGTGTTGTCTGGTGAACCAGATCCCGGCCCTCCCCAAACTGTTGAAAAAGTGCAGGTAGAAGGCACCTTTAAGAAAACAGAAGCAGAAGAAAAAGGTAACGCTATTGCTTGGGTAGTAGGGCTTTTAATTGCCGCCACGATTATCCCGATGGCAACTTACTACATTTACCTGGCTATTCAACCATCTTCTAATGGGTAGTGGTTAGTGGTTAGTGGTTAGTGGTAAAAAAGCAACTACTAACTACTAACTACTAACTACTATCAACCAACAACTAATCTTGAACATACTCTTGCCCTGTCACTAAAGCAATCTCAGCGCGGACAAATTCTCGACCCAAATAGGCCGCATGATCTAGCTGAGTTACTGGACAGGGCTTTGTTTCTTCAAAAATCCGAACGCACAGTTCTTTTGCTGTCCTCCCGGTAAATACTGTTGTGTGAGTTCGTTCTACTTTTCCCCGTGCGGGAATCACTTTCCCTGTTTCTGGATCGACAGCTAAACCACGCTCATCAATTACATTTGTGAAATGCTTAGCACAAATTAACCCAGCTTCTCGCTCCAAATAAATAATGAAGTAGCCACTGGGATCAAGGTCAAGATGGCGATGAGAAAGTTTATCATCTATTGCTGCTAACTTTTCCAAATCCAAACCCATAGTCACGATCAAAATCAACTTTGTTTGGGGATGTTTTATCCCTTCTCAAGTGTAATTCTTATCTTGCTCAGCGCCTTCTGTTGTTTATGTAGTTAGTTTTTCTTAACTTCATTTCCGACTAAACGGCAATTCTGCATTTATTGCCTCAATTTCTTGCTGTTCCAACTCGTTCACTTCATTAATATAAGCACACAAAATTTGTTGCAAACGATTGTTGTAAAAACGATGCAAACTATGGTTAGGCATTGCAGGAAAACCCCGGCGTTTTTTGTGTCGTCCGCCAGCGCCAGGATCAAAAATTTGGATATTGTTAGCGATCGCCCACTCAATCGGGGCATAATAGCAAGCATCAAAATGCAAGCAATCTATTTCTTGAAAACTACCCCAATAGCGCCCATACATCCTGTCGTCCTTATACAGACAAAACGACATCCCGAATGGCTGACGCTGATATTGTTCGCTATATGCGGCGAAAAATAACACGCGATCGCGATAATTATCGTGTAGCTGCTCAAAAAATCGCTTCGTCAGATACTTGCTACCCCACCAGCCAAACTTATCGCAGGTGTCAGCATAAAATTCATACATCAGCGCAAACAATGACTTAGGGATTTCATCCCCTGTCAAAGCTTGCAGTCGTAAACCAGCTTTCTCGACTGCTTTGCGTTCGCGCTTAATATTGCGGCGCTGATTAGCATTAAATACTGCCAAGTAATCATCAAAGGTTTGAAAGCCAAGATTTTGCCAAATGTAACTGTGATGCAACCAAGCAGTAAAACCTTGGCGTTCTAAAACCGGACGCCATTGCGGATCTACATAAAGAAAATGACAACCAGAAATGCGGTGCTTTAAGCAGAAAGCATCAATTTCATAAACCATCATCGCCGCAATCTCATCTTCATCTTCCCCAGGCGCAATTAAAAATCGATAGCCTTCGGTTGGAGTAAACGGTGTCATTCCCAGCAGTTTTGGGTAATAGTCCACACCGATGCGTTGTGCTAAGTCAGCCCATTGGTGATCGAATACAAATTCGCCATAACTATGGCCTTTCAAGTAAAGTGGAGCAGCAGCAATGAGTGTTCTGTCTCGCCATAGAGTCAGGTGATTTGGCAACCAACCAGTTTTGGCTGTGGCGCTACCAGATGTTTCCAAGTTGTTTAGCCACTCCCACTCTAAAAACGGGGTTTTGAGTGGCAACGCTAAAGCATCCCAGGCTGATTGAGGGACTTCGGCGATTTTGTTAATCCAAGCAACAGAGTAGCGAGGCTTTAGTTGTTCCACCATCGCGGGCTTCCGAAACAAAAATTAAAGACAGCTTTACTTAAAGTAATCCAATCTACTAACAATTGCAGCAAATCACTAGGAGGAGTGGGCATTGGGGATTGGGCATTGGGGATTGGGCATTGGGGATTGGGCATAGTTAACAACCACCAACCACCAACCACCAACCACTAACCACTAACAACCAACCACCAACCACTAACCCTCTCCACGAGAAATTCGATAGTGAAGAAAGACTTCTTGCTCAACAGTATAAACTTCTACTATTTGCAGCCGAGGGGCTAACTGTGGTGGAAATCCTCTGCCTTCCACTGGTGTAGGTGCATTCGCACCGCCTATAATCAACGGACAGACGGTTAGCCAGAATTCATCGATTAAATCTAATTCCAACATTGAGGCAACTAATTCACCACCGCCCATTACTACCAATTGTGCTATACCCAAAGTTAATAGGTGTTGTGAGGCAGCGGCAATATCAATTTTTCCTCTTGGAGTTTCAAAGACTAAAATCTGCTCAAATTCCGGGCGTTTTTGCCAAAAAGCTGCCCCTGTGGTTGTAGTAAGCAACCAACGCCTCACTGGCTGCTGAAAAAAACGAATTTCCGGATCTAGCTTAGCAGTGTGTGTAATTACTATATGAATCGGCTGGGGAGGTTTACCAGCCTGTATTCGTTTTTGCAGCAATTGTGGATGCGATACGGTTAGTGTTGTACCATAAGCCTTGAGAGTACCAGCACCAAATAAAGCCGCATCAGAGGCAGCAATTTGTTTTTCCAGGTGTGCCTTATCAGTTTTTGAGCCAAATCTAGCTGGCGATCGCGTAACATCTGCTATCTTGCCATCTGCACTCATGGCCAAAACTACAGTAGTATGAGGTCGGTGTTGCACCATTGCTTGTTTCAATAGTTTTTATATATATTTACTGACGTGTTTATTCTCAAAATCCATGATGCAGGCAAACCCCTGTTTACAAAAGACCTTACAACTTGATTGGCATGGAATCGGAGTTGCGATCGCAACTAGTTGCTCTCAATATTTAAATACTATCTATTTGTTTGCTATTAAACTGTTTTTTAGTTTAAAATTTTTGGCAACAACAAACATTTATAGCTTAATAATATCAACTAGACTAATTGCATATCGTTGCTGTTGTGGTTTGCATATGCCAAGTGAGAGTGCCAATGGCTAAGCAGCGTCAATCATCCTTTCGGCGGATTTTAGTATCAAAGATTTTGCTATTGTCTGTTCCAGTTTTGTTAATAGGAGAAATTGTAGCTTATAAAAAAGCACGCAATAGTTTGCTAGAAACTGCTCGTCAAAATTTAACCGAAAGTGCCATTATCAAGGGAGAAAAAATTGTCGATAGAATTTCTACTTTAAAAAGTAACTTACTAATTGCTACTCAAACACAGATTATTCAGTCAGGAACACCTGCCCAAATCCAGCAATTTCTCAGTCGGCTAGCGCAACAGCAACCCATACAAATTGAGTGCATACAATTAACAAATCACCAAAGCAGTCAAATTGTTGCCACAACTTGTGGCGACGAACCAATTGGTGAATGGAAATCTTCTTTCTCCAATGCAGAATTTACGGTGGAAACAATATTGCCACCAACTCCAGGAACAACTGGCAAAAGAAATACACAAAATAAACTGGAATTATTATTATCAGCACCTGTCTATGATAGTGCTGGTCGATTACGTTATATCTTGAGTCTGAAGTCAGCTTTATTATACGAACAAACGAATCAAAAACCAGGGTTGTTGACAGGTTCTACAGTAGTTATTGCTGAAGATGGGACAATCTGGGCACATCCAATCGCGAGTTTGATTGGGACTAATATTGCTCAGCATATAGATGCTTCCAGACTCAAAATGATCGTCAAAAATGCAATTGCAGGAAAACAAGATTCTCTGCATTTGTTTTTTGGAACAGATGGGAGAGAATTACTAGCTGGTTATACCGCGATCGACATTCCCCTAATTAAAGGACAGCAGCAAAAATGGGTGATTTTAGCGGTTACTAGTCTGGACAATGCTTTGTATGATTTAAAGCAATTCAAACTCATTCTCGTTGTTTTGACAGTAGGTTTAATTAGCGCAAGTGTGTTGGCTTCTTTATATGTAGCTCGTTGCCTAGCACTTCCCGTCGAAGAACTGCGAGACTATGCTTTGAATCTCCACAGTCACCACACAGCACAACCAGTTCCAGGTAATTTCAAAATCCGGGAATTCAATCAACTTGCACAAGCACTAGACCAAATGGTAGAACGACTTAAAGCTTGGGCAGAGGAAGTGGAAAGATCATGGAAAGAAGCTAAAACAGCTAACCAAAGTAAAAGCCAATTTTTAGCGACAACTTCCCATGAATTGAGGAATCCATTAAATATTATTATTAACTGCGTTCGCGTAGTTCGAGATGGTTTGTGTGATGACCGAGAAGAAGAATTAGAGTTTCTTAAACGTGCCGATGACACAGCAATTCATTTACTAGGCATCATCAATGACTTACTCGACATTTCTAAAATAGAAGCTGGTAAACTATCGGTATCCTTAGAACCAATTGACCTCCAAAAAATACTCAAGGAGGTAATTAATTTACAATCAGTAAATATTCAACAAAAAGGCTTGCAGTTAAATATTCCTCAGCAGATGAGCGAGCCAATTTTGGTGAATGCAGACTCAGCCAAGCTGAAACAAGTACTGATTAATGTCATTGGCAATGCAACTAAATTCACTGAAGAAGGCAGCATCACAATCAGCACAGAAATTCAAGATATTGATCGTAAATCTCAGGTGACTGTCGCAGTTCAAGATACAGGTGTTGGTATCGATCCCGCCCAACAACAAAAACTATTTCGTCCGTTTGTAATGGTAGATGACGGTACTACACGCAAGTTTGGCGGTACGGGACTGGGATTGGCGATCTCACGAAACTTGATCGAACTTATGGGAGGCAGCATTACTCTGGAGAGTAATGGGATCAATCAAGGTACGACAGTTAAAATTACTTTACCTTTAATAAATGTCTCTCAGGAGAAAGAGGAAGTAGGGAAGGCAGCACCTTGCGGAAGTCTTTCTCCCCAACCCGATTGTGTGGGAACCCCAAAGTCCCCCAACCCGATTGTGTGGGCACCCCAAAGTCCCCCAACCCCATGCCATGAAGTAGAGGAAGCCAAGGAAGAGGTAAAAAGCGAAATTGTTCCTATATCCTCTCTCACTCTAGACTCAAGAGTCACTACCGATTTTTGTCCAGAAAAACAAGTTTGCCACCCTGGTTGAGAGATTCTGTAAGGGCAGTGAGAATTTCTACTAACTCTGTGCCTACCCAGCCAGATGAAACCATGCAAGGAGTGTTGCTGTGGACGCAGCGAAGAAAGCGATCGCAAACTCGTTTTAATGGTTCACTTGTTTCTATTTGCAAGACTTGTTGCCTTTGATTTACAGGCATAAATTTATTTCCCTGCACTTCAAATTCACCATGCATCACAGTTAAAGGTGATGTGGCTGACATTTCATCAAAAATCAAACAGCCACAACTACCCACAACTGCTAGCCGTCGCTGTTTATCTGGATTGAGCCAACATAGGTGAATATAAGCTTGAAAACCATTAGGGTAAGTTAGTGTCACCCAAACCAGATCGGAAAGAGAGGGAGAGAGGGAGAGGGGAAGAGGGGGGGAAATTTCTTCTACATCTGTCCCTCTCCCAGACGCGCCATGGCGCGTCTCTACATTTCTCCCCACTCCCGACTGTAGCCACACCCTACCCATTGCTTGCACGCTCACGGGTTTTTGACTCAGCCAGGTATTAAATATAGCAATATCATGAATGGCTAAGTCCCACAGTGCATCAACATCTTGGCGGACTGGCCCTAAGTGGGTGCGACAGGCATAGCCGTAGCGTAAATTACCTAAATCTCCTCCCTCAACTACAGCGTGTCCCCGCTCAACTGCTGGATGAAACAAATAGGTGTGGTCAACCATGAGTTGCCGTTGCTGTTTTTCTGCTAATTGACAGAGTTCCCAGCATTCTCTTGGGTCTAAAGTTAAAGGTTTTTCTGCTAAAACGTGGTATCCCCAATTTAATGCATCAGTAGCTAGGGAGTAATGAGTACTAGCTGGTGTAGCAATTACTACTGCATCTAAAATTGCTAGTTGCTTTATTGCTTGCCATTCATGTGTAAATAGTATCTCGTCATCTATATTGTTGATTGAAATATAGTGTCGTTTTACTGTTGCCAAATGTTCTGGATTTGGGTCTACTACTGCTACAACTTTTGCTTGGGGATGTTCTAGAAAATTTCGCAGCAAATGTTTGCCCCAGCGCCCAACTCCAACAACAGCAATATTAATTTTATTAGTCATTAGTTGTTTGTTAATAGTCATTGGTCATTGATCATTTGTCATTGGTCACTACCAAATGACCAATGACAAAGGACAAATAACAACTAACTGATTATCAGCTTATTTATTACCTTTCGAGTTCAGTGTTTCCCCGGGTATCTATTGTTAAAAAAGCAACTTTCGCTGCTGCTTGTTCGGCGGCTTTGATCGAGCGCCCCTTGCCTTCACCAAGCTTTTGTCCGTGCAGCCATACTTGAGCAATGAAACGCTCTTGATTGTTATGCGGTTGACTGATTTCTACAACCCGATATTCTGGCAAAACTTTAAACTGAGCTTGAGTCCATTCTTGCAGGGCAGCTTTGTAGTTAAGTCTGGCTGGATCGAGGCGAATTTCTGCTGCTAGTTCTTTGAAGTGAGGGTCTAGCCAAGGACGGATCAAATCCAAATTATTAGTACTGAGGTAAAGCGCTCCCAGAACTGCTTCAAAGGCATCTGCTAGTCTTGACTGTTGACCAACTTTATCAGCAGTAGCACTGCCAGCAACAAGTAAGTATAGTTCCAAACCATAGGAGCGAGCTAGCTGAGCGAGAATGCGATCGCTTACCAACACCGAACGAATTGCTGCATAATCCCCTACTGGACAATCTGGGTAATTCTCCCACAACACAATCGCCGCCACCAACCGCACCACTGCATCTCCCACAAATTCGAGATGTTCATAATTTGCCGACTCCGAGACAGTGGGATGAGTCAATGCTAAGTCCAGCAGGTGCCACTGAATCGGTGCTTCTGCTGGCAAACCGAATTTTCTGACTAAACTTTCAAGTTGTCGTTGACGGCGTGGATAAGCGAGGGTCATTAGTATAGTCACTAGTCATTAGTCATTGGTCATTGGTCATTAGCCATTAACTTTGAATAAAGGACAAATGACAAATGACAAATGACAAAATTAGGGAGAGAGTCGGTAGTAAGCCGGGTTCTGTTCTCTTTGTAGAGGGCGGTTATCTATCTGGGACACCTGTTACCAGGTGCCTCAAGCGGCTCCTTTTTGCGGAACTGGTAAAAGACCAACCATAGTTCCATCTGCCTTGCTCCCAACCGGGGTTTACCGAGCCACGACCTCTCGGTCGTGCTGGTGCGCTCTTACCGCACCTTTGCACCCTTACCGTAGAAGGGAGTTGGGGATCGGGGATCGGGGATTGGGAAAATTTTTCCCTAGCCCCCAGTCCCTAGTCCCCAGTCCCTTTTTCTGGCGGTATGTTTCTGTGGCACTATCCTCGCGATCACTCGCACTGGGCGTTACCCAGCAAGTTTGGTCTTTCGGGAGCCCGGACTTTCCTCAAACCAGTCATAAACTGACTAGTCTGCAACCGCCTACGCCAACTCTCTCCTTATATCCAGTGTAGTCTTGGATGGCATCACTGATTCAAGTAGGTATCACCAGCTGCTTGTGAAAATAAGCTTTTCCCTTCCCTTTTGTCCCTTTTTCCAATCAAGAATCATCGTCTTCTATTCCAAGGCATGGCGTAACTCCAAGGTAATTTTTTAACTATGAAGGGACAATTGATAATACACATGGGAGGTTTATTTTCACCAGGAGCCAGACCTACTCGTAATTCGGATATCCTTAATACCAACTGCAAAGAAAATTCCAGTTCCACTTTCCTTTCTATAAAGTTTCTAAATAAAATTCTTTGTGCTTTGATTGGACTTTTTTCTAGGGCGCTGATATTAATCAAAGGGGTCTTTGTTTGGTATGTTTTTGTTAACTCATCAAGCTTGAAAACATCTTCAGCTGTCACTGCTGCTGACAGCGTTTTCGTGGGAGCGATTAGACTAGGACTTTGCGGTACGGCTAAATCACGAGTCAGATCTGGTGATTTCCTAATAACTCGCCGCGATTGTTTATTATATTCAACTACCAAAGAGCAATTGTCCCAGTCTACGTATAGAGCAAGATTCTTAGATTTATTCTCAATATTTACAGTTAATTCTTTTAACTCATCAATAAAGTGTGAAGGACTAAGTTTAAAAGATATACCAATATCATCTTGGAGGTTTTTATCTTTCAGTTGTTCATCGACGGCTGCTTTTTGAAAGGTAAACTTAATTTTATCGTCGATGGACTCGATCATCTTTGTAAATGTATATGTGACGCCAATAATATATAGCGTCAAAAAAATTAAATTACTTTCGTTTCTTGCTACCATAAATATTAACTCCCTTTCAAGATTTTAATGTGTGAAGGCTGACCAATTTACAACTATAGAACAATTATCTTTGAGTTAGTAACTGTAAGGTTTAATTCCAAAAACTAGATTTATTAGATAAACATGGTTGGCTACCAAAAATCATTTAGAATTGCTAGAATTTTTACTATTGTCAACGATTGAATCATTTGTCATCCACCCGCTTCGCCAAAAAATGAATAACAAGCTAATAGCAATTATTGCCATCAAAGCCAAACAAACAGGATAACCCCAATACCAATTCAACTCAGGCATATTATATGGTGATTTCTCTGTATTAAAGTTCATCCCGTATATACCAGCAATAAAAGTCAAGGGAATAAATATTGATGAAACTACTGTTAGCAGTTTCATAACTTCATTTGTTTTGTTACCTAAAGATGAGAGATACATATCCATTAAACTAGATGCAATTTCCCGATAATTTTCCACCATATCCATCACTTGCACGGCATGATCGTAACAGTCTCGCAAATAGATTCTTACCTCCTCACTGATTATTTCACTACGGTCTTGAATTAAGGAATTAATTGCATTACGTTGAGGCCAAATAGCGCGACGCAGTTGCAGTAAATCTCGCCTAACTCTATATATTTTTTTGAGCGTTCTACGAGTAGGCTTCATGATGACTTCTTCCTCTAAATCTTCAATCCACTCACCATAATTTTCTAAGACAGGAAAAAAGCCATCAATAATTGCATCTAAGAGAGTGTAAGCTAAATAATCGGCTCCTTGTTTGCGGATGACACCTTTATTTTTAAAAATGCGCGATCGCACTGATTCAAAGCAATCCCGTTTTGGTTCCTCCTGAACTGTCAGCAAGTAATATTTTCCCAACACTAAACTTACTTGCTCGCTATGAAAGCCATGATTTTTTTTCTTCTTTGGCATCACCATCCGCGCAATAATAACTAATTGGTCTTCATAATCCTCTACCTTTGGACGTTCCGGCACATTAACTATGTCTTCTAACACCAAAGGATGTAAATCAAAAACCTGACCCAATCTTTGCAAAATATCTTCACTACCTAAACCACTTACATCGACCCAACTTACCGACTCAGTATCTAGATAAGGAGCACACTCTTCTGGGGTTTCTACTTGCTTGTGGATGGCATCAGTTTGGTTATAGTCGATTAACACTATTGTTGACGGTGGCGCATCTGCATCAATGATAATGGTTCCCGGTATAGTTCCAGGTTGGTGATAGAAGTCGTCTGTATCTGGCTTAGTTACTGCTGAAGGTTGGTGACGATTTTTTTTAGCCATGATTTCTTACTGATGAGTCAACTGTCAATGGATCGGACAAGGGAGGGGGGAGAGTGGGAGAAGAGGAAAGACGAGAAGAGAGATAGAAAATTTATGTTGCAAGATTATATGCAACATAGATTTAACGTAATAGTAACTATTGAAATCAAATATATAAGAATTTATTAGAGCAAGCATCGCTTAATTGTCTATATCAAGTAATTCCCTTTTGAGACACATAAAGCTAATCTATTTTTAATAAGATTAAACAAAAATTAATTTTGCTTTCATTTTCATACCTGCGTTGTCTGGAAGTAATGGTTGCATGTTGACAACCGCTCTTTGTTTTGCTGCAAATCTAGAGGTGAGTTAATGGCTCAGTTCTTGCTTGAGACCGTTTGGTTAGTACCTTTATATGCCTTGATCGGCGGGCTTTCAGCGGTTCCTTGGTCGCCGGGAATTATTTGGCGCACGGGGCCAAGACCGGCGGGTTATGTCAATTTAATCATGACATTTATTGCATTTGTTCATGCGGCTTTGGCATTTCCAGCGATTTGGAATCAGCCCGCCTATCAGGTATCTATACCTTGGTTGAGTACTGCCGGTTTAAACCTTTCCATTGATTTAGAAATCTCTTCAATCAGTGTTGGCGCAATGGTTGTGATTGCAGGCTTAAATTTGCTAGCACAGATTTACGCCATTGGCTACATGGAGATGGACTGGGGTTGGGGACGCTTCTATTCTCTGTTGGGAATGTTTGAAGCTGGATTGTGTGCCCTTGCCCTGTGCAATAACTTATTCTTCAGCTATGTAATTTTGGAAGTCCTGACTCTGGGAACCTACTTGTTAGTTGGGTTGTGGTTCAGCCAACCTTTGGTAGTTACGGGTGCTAGAGATGCATTCTTAACTAAACGGGTAGGAGACTTATTTCTGCTGATGGGTGTGTTGGCAATATGGCCTCTAGCAGGAACTTGGAATTATACGGAATTAGCAGAGTGGGCAGCTACTGCTAACGTCAACCCGACACTGATGGCACTGGTAGGTTTGGCGCTAGTTGCAGGGCCGATGGGTAAGTGCGCCCAGTTTCCTCTGCATTTGTGGTTGGATGAAGCAATGGAAGGGCCCATTCCCAGCACAATTTTGCGTAACTCAGTAGTAGTTGCCAGTGGTGCTTGGGTGTTAATTAAATTGCAACCTGTTTTCAGCCTCTCGCCCATAGTTTCCTCTGCAATGATAGGTATTGGTGCGGTGACTGCGGTGGGTGCTTCCTTAATTGCGATCGCCCAAGTTGATATTAAACGCTGCTTATCTTATTCTGTTAGTGCTTACATGGGTTTGGTGTTCATCGCCGTAGGTACGCAGCAAGACGAAGCAGCACTGTTATTGGTACTCACCCACGCTTTGAGTGCAGCGCTGTTGGTGATGAGTACTGGTGCCGTTGTTTGGAACAGCATTACCCAAAACGTCACGCAGTTAGGCGGACTTTGGTCACGCCGTCCGGTATCGGGACTCACCTATGTGGTTGGTACTTTGGGGTTAATTGGTTTTCCGCCTTTGGGTAGTTTTTGGGCATTGTTGAAACTGGCGGATGGACTGTGGGCAACTAAACCTTGGCTGGTAGGAATAGTAATCGCGGTAAACGCTTTGACAGCTTTTAGTTTAACGAGGGAATTCTGTCAAATCTTTGGTGGCAAACCCAAGCAAATGAGTGAGCGATCGCCCGAAGTTAGTTGGCAAATGGCGCTACCCATGATAATTCTGATGGGCTTTACCCTTCATCTTCCCTTAATTTTGCAAAGTTTATCACTTCTACCCAGTTGGGCAGATCTAAATAAAGATGTCGCACTACTTCTAGTTTGGTCGAGTATTTTTGGTTGCAGCATCAGTGGCGTAATTTATCTGGGCAATGTGCCAAAACCGATTCGCCTCCCCTGGAAAGGTTTACAAGATTTGATTGCCTACGACTTTTACACCCCCAAACTTTATCGGATGAGTATTGTTTTGAGTGTTGACCTTATTTCTAAACTAGCCGATATTGTTGACCGCTTCGTAGTCGATGGCATTGTTAATCTGGTTGGTTTAGCTTCTATCGGTGGTGGCGAAGGTCTTAAGTACAGCACCTCCGGACAAACCCAGTTTTATGCTTTTACCGTATTGCTAGGAGTAGGTGTTTTAGGAATATTTGTTACGTGGCAATACTGGGGAAATCAGGTTTTAGAAATGATGTTTTAATTTCGCGAATGGTTAGTGGTTAGTAGTTAGTGGTTAGTAGGAAATTCAACAAACTACTAACTACCAACTACCAACTACTATCTACTATCTACTATCTACTAACTAACAATTACCATGTTAAGCGTTTTAATTTGGCTGCCAATTTTTGGGGCTGCGATTATAGCATTATTACCTGGAACTATTCCTGCCAATCGTGTTCGTTTAGGAGCATTATTTTGTTCTGGAATAGTTCTGCTGTGGAATCTTTTTCTCTTACTTAAATTTGACATCAACAATCCAGGAATGCAATTACAAGAGTATTTACCCTGGATTGAAACCCTTGGTTTGAGTTATCAGCTAGGAGTCGATGGAATTTCTATTTTGTTGCTGGTTTTAAATAGTCTGCTCACTTGGATTGCTATTTACAGCAGCAGTCGGCAAACTGAACGCCCTCGGCTTTTCTATTCCTTGATTTTATTTGTTAGTGGAGGGGTTGCCGGTGCTTTTTTAGCAGAGAATTTACTGCTTTTCTTCCTGTTTTACGAACTAGAATTAATACCCTTTTATTTGCTAATTAGCATTTGGGGTGGTGAAAAACGAGGCTATGCTGGGATCAAATTCCTGATTTATACTGCTGTTTCAGGAGCTTTAATTCTAGCTACCTTCTTGGGCATTGTCTGGTTGACTGGTTCCTCCAGCTTTAATTACGATGCGCTTTCTACCCAAGCCCTTTCTACAACATTACAAATCATCCTGCTAGCAGGAATCTTACTAGGTTTTGGTATCAAAATTCCCTTAATTCCCTTGCATACGTGGTTGCCAGATGCTTACGTAGAAGCTTCCGCCCCTATTGCTATTCTTCTTGGTGGGGTGCTGGCGAAGTTGGGCACATACGGAGTTTTGCGGTTTGGGATGGCGTTATTTCCCGAAGCTTGGAGTATTCTGGCGCCAACTTTAGCAATTTGGGGTGCAGTTAGTGCAATGTATGGTGCAGTAACAGCGATCGCTCAAAAAGACATCAAGCGGATGGTGGCATACAGTTCTATCGGTCACATGGGCTACATCCTCCTAGCTGCTGCTGCTAGTACACCCCTCGCCCTCGTCGGCGCAGTTGCCCAAATGGTTAGCCACGGTATTATCCTTGCTATTCTCTTCCACTTAGTAGGAGTCGTAGAAGCCAAGGTAGGAACCCGCGAGTTGGATGTCCTCAACGGTTTAATGAGTCCCATACGCGGTTTACCCCTGACTAGCGCCCTACTTGTTTTAGGCGGCATGGCTAGCGCGGGTATTCCCGGTATGACAGGGTTCATCGCTGAATTTATCGTCTTCCAAGGCAGTTTCTCCGTCTTTCCCATCCCCACTCTATTATGTGTAGTGGCGACTGGTTTAACCGCTGTCTACTTCGTTATCTTGCTTAACCGCACCTGTTTTGGCAAACTCGACAACAATCTTGCCTACTATCCGCGAGTGCAATGGCATGAAAAAATGCCAGCCCTGATCTTAGCAGGCTTAATCTTGTTCTTAGGAGTACAACCCACCTGGTTGGTGCGTTGGGCTGAACCAACAACAACGGCGATGGTTGCAGCAGTTCCTCCTTTGGAAAAAACTGTCACTCCTCAACTAGCCCTCAAAGAATGAGGAGGAGAGTAGAGGAGTGGAGGAAAAAATAATTCTTTTAACTTTTGACTTTTGACTTTTGACTTCCGCGCAGCGGTACTAGCTTTTTTGTAGTGTTGAAAAAATTGTGATTTATTTAAGGGAAATGATAAATGATACAAACCGCAGATAAACTTACAACTAAATTACCGCCTTCTACTCATGAATTTGCAGAAGTAATTCACCGCTTAGAAGCAGGCGGTTCAATGTTACCGGATACGCCAGAAAATTTGATGCAAATTATCGGCATTTATAAAGCTTATGCAGTGCCGATGGATTTCTACTGGCGCGATTTGCTTTATATTGCCGAACAGGTTTTTTTAGATCCATTTCCCTTTTTTAAATATTTCATTTCTAAAGAGTATTTAGAGCGGCATAATCATTATGCTGGTGATGACGCCGATTTACGAATTTGGCGCGGTGAAGCGACTGCCCATCCGGAACTGTTGGCATTTATGGAAAAGGGCGAAACTTTCAAAATGCCAAAGTTGTTCCATCACTGGTTTCACGATCGCATCAATATGGAGTTTGCCGAAGCTTGTATGCGGGCGATGCTTTGGCATCGACATATGTACGCACCAGTGAACCAATTTGACGCTTATCTGGATAGTGAAGAGTACAAAGCAAATGCCGATCGGGCAATTAAGGCATACTTCAAAGGTAATCCCTTAATGCTGGGACTTTACAAACTGTTTCCAGATATGTTTTTGGAACAGTGCCGCCAGATGTCTTACTACGCTAATCTCGGTTTGTTCTGGGAAGTCATGGCGCCGGTTTTCTTTGAAATGTCAGACATCTATGACGAAGGCGGATTTAAAGGCGTCCCCGATGCCATGAATTTTTTGGTGAATGGAATTTTTGCGATCGCCGGTCGTCCCATTTACCATCATGTTTATATTCGTGGGGAATGCTACGAAATTATCCCCAAATCTAAGGGTTTCACCTGGCTTTACGAAGCGGCATTGCCCTACGTAGAAGCTGTTTTCTATCGTACTGCTCCTTTCCGGGGTACAAAGTCTTACAATGCTCAAGCGAGGCAAGTTCCCGATCGGCAAGAAGATTTCCACTACGGTATTTTATATGCAGACGTATTTCCTGTTGGGACTGCGGGCATCCCACCAACACTTTTGATGCAAGATATGTTGCATTTCTTGCCTCAATATCTTGTAGATTATTACAAGCAATATTGCCGGGGTGAAGATGATATGTTGATTCAGTTGGGAATTAGTTTCCAACGCTCAATGTACAATGTCACTTCTGCGGTAATTCAAGCTTTGCGAACTGCGCTTTTATATCCATTAGACGATCCAAATCCCAAGCATTTACAAGCTAATCGGGAATTTTTTGAAGCGCAGTTAAATCGTTTTTGTCGCCCTGAATATGATATGCGTGATGCTGCTCGTCTGCGACAAATTCAGAGGCAGGATTATAGATGATCCCCCCAACTCCTCTTAAAAAGCAGGGCTGTTTCATTCCACAAGGGCAAGGAGTTTGTCAATCTCATGTTTAGAGAAATCTTTGGGCAGTTGTGATGGAAGTATGACCATTTCGGCGGAGTATATTTAAGAAGCACATTTTTCGGGAGTTCTAAAACCCATGCTGTATCAAGATTCTAAAATGTGCATCTTAAGAGCTTGCAGTGAACGCTTTAGACGCGGATTTGGCATGAAACTACTAGTCTAGCAAGTCAACTTTGCTAGGTTCGTATAGGAATCCGGTTTGATGATTGAAAAAATCTAAGTACACGTAGGGTGTGCGATCGGCGAGAGTACGGCACCAAAAACATAGAATGGTGCGTTAGCCTTTGGCGTAACGCACCTAGGTACTACGTATCTTTTCAAAAATCAAATACTAGCCCTATAGTAAGCACTAAGCGTGCTTAATTGAGCGCTAAAGCGCTCACTACAAACACCGCAAAGTTCGTGTGGTTAACTACTACAGACAATCACACATAAACCAATTTATCTGTGTGTGTATGTGTGCTTCTGTAGTTTCAAATACTCATTCAGCTAATTTTTGCAAGAGGCGAAATTAGGTAAGTTTCTTCCCTAATTTCTAGCCTCTAATTGCCCATCCCGATTATTTCCAACCTTTATCAGCTTGTTCTAGCACGTAGGCTGCTACATCCTCAATCTGTTCTGGTTTTAAACGACCTTTAAAAGCAGGCATAGCATTTTTGCCATTTGTCACTTGAGCAATAATTGCCTCCATTGAGTACATCCCGTACTTGTCCAAGGCTTCTTTTTTCAAGTTTTTATCTGCTTGAACTAGGTTCTTACCAGCAGTGTGACAAGCAGCACAATTGCTACCAAAAACTTTGGCACCACTAGCAACATCTGCTGCTAAAGCAGGGCGATTGAAGGCAAGGGTTAAGATGGTCATGCCAAGCAATAATACTGACAAAATCTTTTTCATTCCGTGTTTCCTCTCCAACAAGACTTAACAAGTCCATAGTCCTTACCAATTCTCGGATTCACGGCTTTTGTTCGTCAAAAGACAGGATGTCAAAGTTGGATAATGGTTAGTGGTTAGTGGTTAGTGCTTGGTAGTTAGTAGTTAGTAGTTAGTAGTTAGTAGTTATTCTCCTACTCTCCCCATCTCCCCAACTCAATCAACGCCTCTCCCGTGACGCGACAAATTCGCCAATCCGGTAAAATTGATGCTCCCATACGGCGATAAAATGTTTGGGCTGGCTCGTTCCAATCCAAGACACTCCACTCTAAACGTCCGCAATCTCTCTCTACTGCTATCTGAGCAAGTTTAGTCAACAAAGCTTTGCCAACACCTTTGCGCCGATATTCTGATAATACAAATATATCTTCAAGATATATTCCTGGTTTTGTGAGGAATGTTGAATAATTATGAAAAAATAGGGCAAAACCTACAGCTTGCCCTGTATATTCTGCTAGTATTGCTTCAGCATATTTAGGGGAGCCAAATAAATGCTCCTTTAAGGCCGAAGGGTTGCCAGTGACAGCATGAGATAACTTTTCGTATTCTGCTAGCGCTTGAACTAAGTCAAACAGCGCACTGCAATCACTTGGTTCGGCCAGTCGCAATATTAAATCGCTACGCGAAGTCATTAATCAAGAGTCCATAGTCAATAGTTCATAGTCCATAGTCCATAGACGTTAATACATAAGTCAATAGTTTAAGGTTCTTAACTTTTGACTTTTGACTTTTTAAACTAGCCAACCCTTTAAGCGTTTAGCTATGTGGGGACGCCGCAGTTTTCGCATGGCTTTACTTTGAATCTGTCGTACTCGCTCGCGGGAAAGATTGAACATGTTGCCAACTTCTTCCAGAGTACAGGGTTCGCTGGTTGTCAATCCATATCGCAGTGAAATTACATCTTTCTCCCTTGGGGTAAGTACATCGCCCAGTACTTCCCAAATCTCCTGGCGCATCATGCTTTCATTCATTTTTGCCTCTGGAGATAGGTTATCGTCGTCTTCTAGCAAATCCATCAATTCCGTATCTTCTTCTTTACCAACACGGTGATTGAGGGATAAAGCTTGACGTCGTAGTTGTTGCAGTTGACGTAATTGTTGTGGCGGAATTTCTAAACATTCCGCCATTTCTATTTCGTTGGGATTGCGTCCTAGCTTTTGTTTGAGTTCTCGTTGTGCTTTCTTAAGTTTGTTAAGTTTTTCAACAATATGGATGGGCAAGCGAATTGTGCGTGCATCGTTAGCGATCGCCCTTGTAATAGCTTGTCTAATCCACCAATAAGCGTATGTAGAAAACTTATATCCTTTATCTGGATCGAACTTTTCTGTGGCACGATTTAAACCCATTGCCCCTTCTTGGATTAAATCTAGAAAAGGCACTCCACGATTTAGATATCGTTTGGCTATTGATACTACAAGGCGTAGGTTAGAACGAATCATTTTGCGTTTCGCTACCCTGCCTTGATACAAACGATTTTCTAACTGCTTTTCTGTTATTTCTAAATGTTCTGCGACATTTGCTTTGGTAGGTTGATATCCTAGATTGTCTCGTAAGGAAGCTTGTATTTCATTTACTTCCTCTAAAAATCGCACTCGCCGCGCTAATTCTACTTCTTCATCTGGTTTAAGCAAAGGGTAACGCGCCATCTCTTTAAAAAACGCGCCCACAGCATCATCATATTCGGTTTTGTTGTATCCCGAAGGTCGTGCTGCTGCCATTGCATCCCCATCGCGTCCATCTATTTCCAGATTTTCTACAATTGGGGTTTCTTCATCTACTACTGCGTCTAAACCATCAAGAATTTGTTCTTCATTTTCAGCAGCATTTTCTATTATTTCCATTGTTCCCAATTCAGCAATATTCATAGCTTCTTGTAGGGATTGTTGCTTGGTTTCATACATAATTAGTGACAGCTGCTCTAAGATGCTTTTTAGTTTTTATAAGTTACAAATGCACCTGTTTTATGGTAAAAACTATTTTCTGCTAACTTTAGACCATCCCGAACATCAGTCTTTGCCTATCATTACTCAAGTTCACCGAACATAACAAGAGGAAACACTATTGGTGACTTGATTTTGTTAGTTACAGATAGATACATTTCCTCAGAAATGTTGGAAGTTGTAATTCCAACTTCCATCTTCAATTCGGCTATCCATACTATTCCTCATTTTTTTTCTCAATTACAAACTATGTCAAACCCCCTCAATCAAAATTGCTCAAACTTAACAAATATAAAACTTATTCTAGTTAATTCTAAATTATTAAATCTTCATGTATTTTTTTAAGCTAATTTACTTGTCATGCATTGCTATTTCTTGAACATAACAGAATCTTACTGATGGGGTTGTAGATACTTGATAACTTTCCCCAGCAAAAGGCATGGCAATCCCTTGCTTGATAAAAAGCATCTCATATACTGAGAGCATTTAATATCTATCAATAGGGAGAAAAGCTCCCTTACCTATTTAGCATACAGAGAAAAATAACTTGAAAAAGGCAGAAGAGATTGATTTTGTCCGGTCTGGTTTAAATACGTATTACTGCATATAGATAAAATTAATTCCTTTGCTGGAATTACATAAGAGGAAACTTATCAAGTATTATGTCTGTTGACAGTATTGCGAACTACATTTTCAACGTCGTAAGACAGACAGTTATAGTTTAATGAGCAAAGAAATTTTCAGCAACTAGGAAAGATAAATATCTATCTATAAATTGAGGAACTATGTATATTAATGACCTAAGTTTACCTCCTTTGGTCGTTGCCCAAGCCGGAGAATCGTATAACCATAACACGAATGAAAATCGGTGGATTGAAGTCCTAGTAGACTGTCCAGGAATTGCAAAAGAAGCTGTAACAGAACCAGAAGAAGGAGAAAAGGAAGAAAAACTATATACCTATCGATTGCCAGCAGGGTTAGAAGTAAAACTAGGGGATATTTTAAGTGTGCCATTTGGCAGGCAACTAGTGGGAGGAATAGCTATTCGTTTGCTGGCTCAACCCCCTGCTAATCTTGCACCCGCAGAAATTAGGGATGTAGAAGATGTTATCCATCCGAAATTTTTTCGAGAAAGCTACTGGCAATTACTAGAAAGGGTGTCGCAGTACTATTACACTCCCCTAATCCAAGTCATTCGCACTGCTTTACCACCAGGGTTGTTAGGGCGATCGCAGACGAGACTGCGCCTCAAACCAGAAAATATTCCCAGCGGTGCGAATGAATTTGTTGGTTTAGCAGCCCGCGAAATTCTCAAAATCCTCCAGTCTCAGGGTAGCGGAGACTATAGCTTTAAATTCATGAGACGCCAGATCAAAGGGTTTGATCGGGGCAAGAAGCAATTACTCCAACGCGGTTGGGTGGAAACTTATATAGAAATGCCCAGATATTCCCGCCCCCAGACTAAACCAGTAGTAACGTTAATTGTCAGCATACCGCCCATCGATCTCAATAAACGTCAACGAGAAATTTTGGAAGTGCTAAGGCGTCATGGTGGTGAGTTGTGGCTTTCGGAGTTCCTGCAAATTTGCAACACAACTACCCCTACCTTAAGGAGGCTAGAGGAGAAGGGCTGTATTGTCATTGAAGAACGGGAAATCTTACGAAGTGATCGCGGCCCAACAGTAACAGCAGATCAACCAAAATCTTTAAGCCTCGCCCAGTCTCAGGCATTGTCTACGATCAAGGAACTAGATGGATATGCCACAGTACTGCTGCATGGCGTCACTGGTTCCGGGAAGACAGAAGTTTATTTACAAGCGATCGCTCCTTTACTAGCGCAAGGTAAATCCGCCCTCGTCTTAGTGCCGGAAATTGGGCTTACACCCCAGCTAACCGATCGTTTCCGCGCCCGGTTTGGCAACAAAGTTAGTGTTTACCACAGCGCCCTCTCAACGGGAGAACGTTACGACACCTGGCGGCAAATGCTTGCAGGGGAACCTCAAGTAGTGATCGGGACGCGCAGCGCTGTTTTCGCTCCTTTGCCCAATTTGGGTTTAATTATATTAGATGAAGAACACGATAGCAGCTTTAAACAAGATTCTCCCATTCCCACCTACCACGCTCGTACTGTTGCTCAGTGGCGGGCAGAATTAGAAAATTGTCCCTTAGTGTTGGGTTCAGCGACGCCATCGTTGGAAAGTTGGATAAGCGTCAGGATCAGTGACACAAAGACTGACAGACACGGTGACGCGGAGAAATTTTCTGTCACCGCGTCACCGCGTCCACGCCACGTGCTACAACGGGGGGAACCCCCGCAACGCAGTGGCTCCCGTGTCCCCGTGTCATCTCACTACCTCTCCCTCCCCGAACGCATCCACTCCCGCCCTTTACCACCAGTAGAAGTGGTGGATATGCGGCAAGAGTTGCAGCAGGGAAACCGTTCTATATTTAGTAGATCTCTACAAGAAGCTTTGCAACAATTGAAACAACGGGGTCAGCAGGGAATTTTATTTATCCATCGACGCGGACACAGTACTTTTGTGTCTTGCCGCAGTTGTGGATTTGTACTAGAGTGCCCACACTGTGATGTATCGCTAGCGTACCACCACACTGAAGAAGGAGCGCCGCAAATGTTGCGCTGTCATTACTGCAATTATGCGCGATCGCATCCCAAAAATTGCCCCGAATGCAGTTCTCCTTACTTAAAATTCTTTGGTAGCGGTACGCAACGAGTCGCACAGGAGTTAGCAAAGCAATTTCCCGAATTGCGTCTTATCCGTTTTGATAGCGATACCACCCGCACCAAAGGAGCGCACCGTACCCTGCTTACCCAATTTGCCAACGGCGAAGCAGATTTATTAGTGGGTACGCAAATGCTCACCAAGGGATTGGATCTACCACAGGTGACACTTGTAGGAGTTGTCGCCGCCGATGGTTTGTTGCATTTATCTGATTATCGTGCCAGTGAACGAGCGTTTCAAACCCTAACTCAGGTAGCTGGACGTGCTGGTAGAGGTGAAGATCCAGGGAAGGTGATTGTGCAAACTTATACCCCAGAGCATCCGGTGATAGAAGCGGTACAAAATCATGATTATCAATCTTTCACCGATGCAGAATTAGAACAACGGCAAGCGCTGAATTATCCTCCCCACGGCAGGTTGATTTTATTGCGGCTGAGCAGTTTAGATCCGATGGAAGTAGAGAATACAGCCCAGGCGATCGCAACAGCTTTGTCGCAACAGGAAGGCTTAGATATATTGGGCCCTGCACCAGCTAGTATTTTACGGGTAGCAAATCGTTATCGCTGGCAAATCATGCTGAAATTTGCCCCCGATGCATTGCCGCAGTTACCAGACTGGGAACAAGTGCATCAACTTTGTCCGAAGTCTGTGAGTTTGACTATAGATGTAGACCCTATAAATATGATGTAAAGGTTGTTGGTTGTTTGTTGTTTGTTGTTTGGTATTTTTCTAATCAACTGCTTTACAGGCGAACAAAACAGCGCCCCTACTAACCACCAAGCACCAAGCACCAACCACTAACCACTAACCACTAACTACCAGCTAATAAAAAACAAAATTTGGAGGTAAAAGTCATGGGCAAGAAAGTTGTCATTATTGGCACTGGCCCTAGTGGAACTCTGCTAGCTAAGAGTATTCTGACAATTTTGCAGCAGCTATTGAACACTTTACTATTCGCCGTCAGCCAGATGTTAATGCCTTGGTGGAACTCAGCGACTATATTTTTCCCTCATCTAAGATATTATTCATTGAGTTTTTGTTGCGGCAAAGAATAGCCAAAATTTTACACAGCTTATTTCCCCAACGCTTCCTACCTTCGTTTTTTGAAGTGATCTCTGAAGACACAATTGCCTATTCCCAGATTTTGAATTACTACAAAGGCTGGATATCAAAAGTAAAAAAATCAAACGAAAAGTTCTCAGCAAGTGCGTAGAGAATTTACACCTGATGTGAATTATTTTTTGAAAATTGACCATAGATAAACAGGGGACTAGTACCGCTGCCTTGGAAGTCACGCATTCACGCATTCAAAAAGCTTCCTGTTGTAGGCTTTTGTCAATTTGGAATAGTAGTTTTATTTCCGCCACTTTGTACTAGGGATTAAGAGCACAAGGAATTAAGCTTTCTCTCTTGTCTTCTTTAACTATTTACTTTTTTTATGAGCATTCTAACCACATACGCCTATCAAATTCACTATGTGACATTTGATATTTATATGATAGATTATGTTGTGTAAATTAATACTAACTCATGTATTATTTTGAGTATAATAACTCAAAAAGGAGGGTTATTTATTTCAAAGTAGCAAACATCAATAATAGATTGATTGCGAGTAAAAATTATAATAATATAACTCATGGGAGATAAATAATGTGAAATTTTAAGTATTCTTACAAAAGAATTCACCTAAGAATAATCTGGAAGTTAGTAAGAATCATAACTAGTCAATGCAGATTGAGAAGTTGAGGTGATGAGATATCACTCAATTGCAGGAAATCAATAAATTTAGAAGAAATCAAGCGTTATTCATAAAATTGGCTTTCTAGTAGTGAAGCCGAACAAACTATAAATCAGCATCAAATACATGGCACAAGGTTTTTTGCAAATTGGGTTAACGCTTTGTATTTTAATCACAATTACTCCTTTTTTTGGAAAATACATAGCACGTGTATTCTTAGGCGAAAGAACGCTGTTTGACTCCGTATTGAATCCGATCGAGCGAATTATTTACATATTAGGCGGTGTACGTTGGAAACAGGATATGACCTGTTGGCAGTATATCCGAGCAGTGCTAGGCAGCAATTTCTTGATGGGCGTTGTTGTTTACTTGATTTTCAAATATCAGGGATATTTGCCTCTCAATCCGATGAATTTTCAAGCACCTAGCTGGGACTTAGCACTGCACACAACAATTTCATTTCTAACGAATACCGACCAACAGCACTACATTCCTGAGACAACTTTAAGTTATTTCAGTCAAACAGCAGCTTTGGGCTTTTTGATGTTCACCTCAGCCGCAACTGGGTTGGCAGTAGGTATTGCCTTTATTCGCGGCTTAACAGGTAGACCGTTGGGAAATTTTTACGTAGATATTACCCGCGCGATTACGCGGATATTGCTGCCAATATCTTTTGTAGGGGCGATCGCCTTAATTATCTCAGGCATACCGCAAACATTACTTGCACCTGAAATTGTCACCACTTTAGAAGGATCAACCCAGTATATAGCCAGAGGGCCGGTGGCATCTTTTGAGATGATCAAACTATTGGGCGAAAACGGTGGTGGTTTTTTTGCTGCTAATTCTGCCCATCCCTTTGAAAATCCTAATGGCGCTTCTAACTTAATCGAAATGATCGCCATGCTTTCAATTCCGGCGGCGTTGATTTACACCTATGGATTGTTTGCGAAGAACATCAAACAAGCTTGGCTGCTTTGGTGGATGGTATGTGTGATTTTTTTGATTTTAGTGGGTATAACAGCGATCGGCGAGTATCAAGGCAATCCTCTGGTTAATGCCACTTTGGGATTTGAACAACCAAATTTAGAAGGTAAAGAAATCCGCTTTGGCTCAATCATGACTGCGTTTTGGGCAGTAGCCACCACTGCTACCATGACTGGTGCTGTCAACGGTATGCACGATTCCCTGATGTCAACTGGAGGTTTCTCTACCTTATTAAATATGTTCTTACAAATCATTTGGGGAGGTCAAGGAACAGGAACCGCCTACCTGTTTATTTATTTAATTATCACTGTATTCTTGACAGGTTTGATGGTGGGACGCACTCCAGAGTTTTTGAGGCGAAAAATCGAGAAGCGGGAAATCGTTCTCGCCAGCGTAGTCTTACTGATTCACCCAATAGCGGTTTTGATTCCCAGTGCCATTACCTTGTACTTTCCACAAACCTTGGCTGGTATTACTAACCCTGGTTTTCACGGTATCTCCCAAGTCGTTTACGAATATACCTCAGCAAGTGCGAATAATGGCTCTGGCTTTGAAGGCTTAGCAGATGGTACTCTGTGGTGGAATTTAAGTACCATTCCCAGCTTACTGCTAGGGCGCTACGTTCCGATTATTGCCATGCTGCTGTTAGCTGACAGTATGGCTCACAAACAAACAGTACCGGAATCTCCAGGCACGCTCAGAACTGATACTCTGCTATTTACTAGCGTCACAGCTGGCGTAATTTTGATTTTAGGTGTACTCACTTTCTTCCCTGTTTTGGCTTTAGGCCCAATTGCGGAAGGATTTAAGATCGCCGGCGGCAGCTAGCAAACATAGGAGAAGGAAATATTAGGAGGGGGAGAGAGGGAGAAGGGGAGAGGGAGAAATTAAGAGGGGGAGAGGGGGAGAAAGGGAGAGGGGGGAAATGAACAATTCAAAATTCAAAATTACTCCCCCACTCCTCCACTCTCCCACTCCCCCACTCCCCCACTCTTCCACTCCCCCACTCTTCCACTCCTCCACTCCTCCACTCCCCCATTTCCCCATTCCCTGAATATATGAAACCAGCTGCTACTACCTCCAAATCTCCCAGATCCCCACGTTCTCGTCCCTACGATCGCCGTCATGCACGCAAACAGTCACGGGTAAAGACTAAAGGGATTTATCGTAGAGCCATCAAAGATGCTTTTGTCAAGCTCAATCCTAAACAAGCAATCAAGAATCCGGTGATGTTTCTAGTCTGGGTTGGGACATTCGTCACCCTTGCAGTCACAATTGAACCCGACTTGTTCGGGCCGGTTCCAGACAAAAACCCACGACTTTTCAACGGCTTGATTACGGTGATTTTGTTTTTTACTGTGTGGTTTGCCGATTTTGCCGAGGCAGTTGCAGAAGGTAGGGGTAAGGCACAAGCCGATGCTTTGCGCTCAACTAAATCAGAAACTATCGCCAAAAAACTTTCTCCCGATGGCACGATTTCAGAAGTTCCTTCCACCAGCCTGCAACAAGGTGATACTGTCTACGTTGTGGCTGGTGATACCATCCCCGCCGATGGCGAGGTGATTATGGGAACCGCCAGCGTAGATGAATCGGCGATCACTGGTGAATCTGCCCCTGTATTAAAAGAAACAGGCTCAGATGTTGCCAGTTCGGTTACTGGCGGTACGCGGATCATCTCCGATGAACTAATTATTCGCATCACAGCTGACCCAGGCAAAGGATTTATTGACCGGATGATTGCCCTGGTGGAAGGGGCTGAACGTAGCAAGACACCAAATGAAATTGCCCTGACGGTGTTACTAGCAGTTCTGAGCTTGGTATTTCTTTTTGTTGTGGCAACACTACCATCAATTGCCAACTACGTTCAAAGTCCAGTCAGCGTGGCAATTTTAGTGGCATTATTAGTGGCACTGATCCCAACGACTATTGGTGGCTTACTCAGTGCGATCGGTATCGCTGGCATGGATCGAGTCGCCCAGTTTAATGTCATTGCCACCTCCGGACGAGCAGTAGAAGCTTGTGGCGATGTTAACTCCTTGGTTCTTGACAAAACAGGTACGATTACCTTGGGGAACCGATTGGCAGAGGGTTTCATTCCTGTCAACGGTCACACCATGCAGGAAATTGCTTATGTAGCGCTGGTAGCAAGTATATTTGATGACACACCAGAAGGAAAATCGATTGTCCGGCTAGCCGAAAAATTAGGCGCAAGTATTGATTTCGACCGTGAAAAAGCTGAAGGAGTCGAATTCTCCGCCAGAACTCGCATGAGTGGTACAAACTTACCCAACGGGAAAGAAGCGCGTAAGGGGGCGGTAAATGCGATCAAGGGATTTGTGCGTTCGCGTAGCGGCTCCTCTGGAGCATCGCGTAGAGGTCAAGATACTCCAGAACTAGATTCTGCCTACGAATTAGTTTCACAGCAAGGAGGCACACCCTTAGCAGTTTGCCTGGATGGTGAAATCTACGGTGTGATTTATCTTAAGGATATTGTTAAACCGGGAATACGCGATCGCTTTGAGCAATTGCGGCGCATGGGAGTGCGTACCATCATGTTAACTGGCGATAACCGCATCACTGCTTCTGTAATCGCCAAAGAGGCGGGAGTCGATGACTTTATTGCCGAAGCTACCCCAGAAGACAAAATTGCCGTCATTCAAAGGGAACAAGCAGAAGGCAAACTGGTGGCGATGACGGGAGACGGTACAAACGACGCACCAGCACTAGCACAGGCCAATGTCGGGGTAGCAATGAATACGGGTACTCAGGCAGCCAAAGAAGCAGCGAATATGGTTGACTTAGACTCCGATCCTACCAAACTGATCGATATAGTTGGCATTGGTAAACAATTACTGATTACTCGTGGGGCATTAACAACATTCTCCATTGCCAACGATATTGCTAAGTACTTTGCGATTATTCCAGTATTATTTGCTTCTGCTAATTTACAAAGTTTGAATATTATGAAGCTGACCAGCACTAATTCTGCTGTGCTGTCAGCACTAATTTATAATGCTTTGATTATTCCTGTCTTAATTCCCTTGGCACTAAAGGGTGTGAAGTTTAGACCACTCACATCCAATCAACTGCTGCAACGCAATATTTTTATTTATGGCTTAGGTGGTGTAATTGCACCGTTTATCGCGATTAAGTTAATTGATCTGGCAATTACAGCAATAGGATTGGCTTAGTGCAATGTTGCGCAAATTCGTAACGAATTAAATGTAGAAACACTCTGCTACCTGGTGCGCTGACTCTGCGAGCCTCTGCGTTTAAAAAAGCTACGATTTTATGCAAAGCTGTACTTAGAAAACGAACCACAAAGTACACGAAGAACACAAAGGGAAGAGTGGGAAAAGAGTATGAAAATAATTAATTTACAACGCAGGTTTTTACCTGTGGATTTGTTGAAAGCAATTTCTTTTATTTGGTCACAATGGCGCATACAAAAATTACCATTAGCGATTTTTATCAGTTTGTGTCTGAATTTGATTATTGCTCCTATTGTTTATGCAGCAGCTGATGGCGCCTTGGAACGTCGTTCGGCTTGGGCTATAGGCATTTTGGGATTTGTCACCTTGGCACTTATAATCTATCTATTTTTTGTGATTTTTCAACCAGAACGCTTCTAAATAGAAAGCAGAAGAAATCTATGTTTATTATTCGAGAAATTGCCAGGGCGATTCGCATGACTGTACTTCTCTGGTTATTAACAGCAATTATTTATCCTGTCGCCACCCTAGGAGTAGGTCAAGTATTTAGATACCAGGCAAAAGGTAGCATCATGCAGAATATCCAAGGAGAGAATATTGGTTCGGCTTTGATTGGTCAACAGTTCCGATCTGACCGCTATTTTCAGGGTCGTCCCAGTACTATTAGGTATAGCCAAGGGAAACTGGGTAAGCCAACAGGTATTTCAGGTGCAAGCAACCTCGCTCCTAGCAATCCAGAGTTGCTGAATCGCATTGTTGAACGATCAAATCAACTCAGAGACGAGAGTATTCAACCGTTTGCCGACCTCATTTACACTTCTGGATCTGGTTTAGACCCCCATATTTCTGTCAGAACAGCCCAGGAACAATTAGAGAGGGTTGCTAGCGCACGCGGTATTACCCGAGAGGAAATATTGCCATTAATTCAACAGTATACGGATGATAGATTTTTAGGTATTTTTGGTGAGCCTGGAGTTAATCTTCTGAAATTGAATTATGCTCTTGACCTTCAAGAAATTAACCGGGGACGAAATCAATAAATTATTTAGTTGTTGGTTGATAGTAGTTAGTGGTTAGTAGTTAGTGGTTAGTAGATAGTAGTTGGTAGTTAGTAGATAGTAGTTGGTAGTTAGCTGTTATTTCCTACTAACCACTATCCACTAACCACTAACAGTCACCGCGAAAAATACGTTTACTTATTTTTACTTTCATGTATCCAGCACGTCGCGGCAAACACAAAATTTTTATAGGTATGGCTCCTGGCGTTGGCAAAACTTACCGAATGCTGGAAGAAGCACATGCACTTAAAGAAGAAGGGATTGATGTTGTGATTGGGTTGTTGGAAACCCACGGACGCAAAGAGACAGCAGAAATGGCGGAAGGGTTGGAAATATTACCGCGCGCTTCAATACCACGCGGTAATTTGATGCTGACAGAAATGGACACGGATGCGATTTTAGCGCGATCGCCTCAATTGGTATTAGTTGATGAATTGGCACATACCAATGTCCCTGGTTCACCCCGCGAAAAACGCTACCAAGATGTAGAAATCATTTTGCAGCACGGCATTGATGTCTACTCCACCATGAATATTCAACATTTGGAGAGCCTCAATGACTTAGTAGCAAGAATCACTGGTGTAGTAGTGCGGGAACGCATTCCTGACCGCATTCTGGATGATGCAGATGAAGTAGTTGTAGTAGATGTTACGCCAGAAACTCTAGAAGAAAGGTTACTAGAAGGTAAAATCTACGCCCCGCAAAAAATTCAACAAGCACTCAATCACTTTTTCCAGCGTCGCAACTTGGTTGCTTTACGCGAGTTGGCATTGCGGGAAATCGCAGACAACGTTGAAGAAGAAGCAAGAGAACTCGGTGCAAGTTTCGCGAACGGCGCTACTCTACAAGGTGAATTCTGTAATATTCAAGAGCGGGTGTTAGTTTGCGTCTCTACCTATCCCAACTCACTGCAATTATTACGTCGGGGTGCTAGGCTTGCCAACTACATGAATGCTCCTCTTTTTGCCGTATTTGTTGCCGACCCAGACCGCTTCCTCACTAAAGAGGAAAGCTTGCACATCGATATGTGCGAGAAACTCTGTAAAGAATTTGAAGGTACTTTTATTCGCGTTACCAGCAGCAACATCGCTAAAGCGATCGCCGAGGTTGCCCAGAAATACCACATTACCCAGATTGTGATCGGTGAAAGTCAGCGATCGCGCTGGCAATTATTTTTAAGAGGATCTTTAACTCAAAAATTAGTAAAGTTGCTTAAAAACGTCGATTTACATATCATTGCTACTGATAAAAAAATGTATTCGGAGAATGGGGACTAGGGACTGGGGAGTGGGAGAGTGGGAGAGTGAGGGAGTGGGCATCGAGCATCGGGCATTGGGCATAGTTAACAACCACTAACTACTAACCACTAACTACTAACCACTAACTACTAACCACTAACCACTAACCACTAACCACTAACCACTAACAATATTTATGACATACGTCATCGGTTTAATCAGCGGCACATCTGTAGACGGTATAGATGCAGCTTTAGTTGATATTTCTGGTACAGACTTCGATTTAAAAGTAGAATTGCTAGCTGGGGCAACATATCCATACCCAGATGAAATGAGAGAATGCATTCTGGCTGTTTGTGCTGGAAAAGCTATCTCAATGGCAGAATTGGCAGAATTAGATGATGCGATCGCCATTGCCTTTGCCCAAGCAGCACAAAATATTCAAATTGGTCACGAAACAGCTAATTTAATTGGCTCCCACGGTCAGACAGTTTATCATCGACCACCTCAAGGAGGAAGGGGAGAGGGGGAGAGGAGCCAGTGCGGTGGTGAGGCAGTCCGGTCTTGGGGGTTTCCCCCAGAAGGAACTGCCGAAAGGGTTCCCCGGCATAAAGCACCTGGCGTTGGGAGAGGGGGAGAAATCAGTAACTTACTTACTCCCCCACTCCTCCACTCCCCCACTCCTCGATTCCTTGGTTACACCCTCCAACTCGGTCGCGGTGCTGTCATTGCTCAATTAACGGGCATTACGACCGTGAGTAACTTCCGTGTAGCGGATATTGCTGCTGGTGGTCAAGGTGCGCCCCTTGTATCTCCTGTAGATGCAGCTTTGCTCAGTCATCCCCAAGAATCATGTTGTATTCAAAATATTGGCGGCATAGGTAATGTTACTTATATACCGCCTCGGGGGGATAACTGGCTGGAGAAGATTCGCGGTTGGGATACAGGGCCGGGAAATAGCCTGTTGGATCTGGCAGTACAGTATTTAACTAATGACGCAAAAACCTATGACGAAAACGGCTCTTGGGCAGCGAGTGGTACACCATGCCATGCACTAGTAGAACAATGGCTTCAGCAAGAGTACTTTCATCTGCCACCACCCAAATCCACGGGTCGAGAATTATTCGGCTTTGCTTACCTACAACAGTGTATAAAAGATGCTGAACCATACCAACTAAGTTCAGCAGATTTGCTAGCTACTTTCACAGAACTTACAGCTGCTTCAATTGTTCACAGTTACCGCTCTTTTTTGCCACACATGCCACAACGAGTATTTTTATGCGGCGGTGGCAGTCGCAATCTTTATTTAAAACATCGCCTGCAACAGCTTTTGACTTCAGTGCCAGTTTTAACAACCGATGAAGTTGGATTGAGTGCGGACTTCAAAGAAGCGATCGCCTTTGCAGTTTTAGCCTACTGGCGACAATTAGGTACTCCTGGTAATCTACCAACCGTCACTGGAGCAACACAAAGAGTGCTTTTAGGAGAAGTTAACTTACCAATTTGTTAATGTCCTGTCACTAGTCGCGTCCCCACTCCATATGCATCAATCTTTTAGGAGAAGTTAACTTACCAATTTGTTAATGGTTAGTGGATAGTGGTTAGTGGGTAGTAGGCACTAACTAATACCAAGTTGTGTTCAGATATAGCAATTCGTGCCCTCTCCCCCTCCCCTGTTCCAAATTGGGAGAGGGGTGCCAGCAGGCGGGGTGAGGGGGTGAGGGAAGTACTATCTTTGACTGCAACCTAGTATAACTACTAACTACTAACTACTAACTACTAACTACTAACTACTAACCAACAACCAAGTGTTAACAAATTTAAAGAGCGGGCTGATTTCTCAACCCGCTCTTGTAACTTGTTATAGCCGACACAATCAAGACTGCTAGAGCGACTTTTCCTCTTTACCAGGCTTTGCAAAAGGCAGAGTCGAACCCACATATATTTATCCTCCTGAAGAAGCTACTCATACCTATGCTGCTGTTTCTAGCCAATCATAAATTTGTTCTAATTGTTCGAGAGTAATCAACCCGTATTGCCAAAGAATCATCGGCAAAGGACCAGGATCTTGCTGACTGTGACGAAGAGCAACATCAATAGAGGCTGCGGAAATTGCCAGTTCCTCTTGCAAAAAATTAATCAATTGAGAATAGTTAGATGGTAGCATTTTGTAGTTCACCCCCTTCAGTAGTTCGTGCGGTCATCATTGATGCCACAACTTTTAAGTAGCTAGTAGTCAGTCTTTCATCTGTTACTGAGCAATCGCCCAATCAACAAACTAAAGCAGTTTGTGTATTAGGTGCTCCTTGACAAAAGTCTGCGGAAGTTATTAATTTTAGCGCTACTTTATATATTTAGATCTCAAGCAGCCGATCTAGTTAATTGGATTTCTCCTTTTTACTGCAATTGTTTATTTGAATACACCTGTAGTGAGGAGGATTCCTTTGCTATATAATCTCTTATTGGCCAATCTTTACACGTACGCCAAAAGATAGATTTTAGTTACCAAATGCTAAAATAGCGATCCCCGCCTAGAAATCTTAGGGATTCATCTGTTTGACACTGTATTAGATATTAACTTCACTATTAACTTTTTTACCAGGTATTTAGTGAATTTTTTATCAGAATCTGTAAAAGTACGATTTTATAGGTATCCTAGTAACCTAGGTCAAATTATCATCTCCGTAAATTACTGATATCAAAGAAATCAATTTTGACACGATCCCCAGCTTTTAACCCTAATTCTGCGGCTCGCCCCGAACGCAGTTCAATCACCTGATCGATTTGTGTTCTTGGGCCATACGTGGGACAAGGATCGGCTTTACAGGGAGGTACAGCAGCAGCGATCGCTTGGACTACCCCTTTGCGTAAAAAGACCATATCTAGGGGTACGGGTACATTTTTCATCCAAAAACTAGCAGCCAGTGGTGAAGAGAAATGAAACAGCATCCCCCGATTGTCTGGTAAAGCAGGTCGATACATCAACCCCATCTGTTGTTGTTCAGGTGTTCGTGCTACTTCTAAATCAATTTTGATGCCATTAGGAACAACGGCGCGAGCAGAAATTGGTAACTGCTGACCCTTTGTAAGTGATTGTTGCTCAGTATTCACTGGTGCAGAGGAGCTAGAACTAGGAGGTTTAGCAGGTGTTGGACTAGAACAGCCTATTAGTAGAACACCCAAAAGTAGTGAAAGCAAAGTTAGTGAACGAATCATAAATTTTAGTTAATAGTCATTTGTCATTTGTCATTGGTTAGTAGTTAGTGGATAGTGGTTAGTAGTTAGTGGTTTTTAACTATGCCCAATCCCCAATCCCCATTACCCCTTATCCCCAGAGGGGGCCCCACCTTCCCCAATTCCCAATGCCCGATGCCCGATGCTCGATGCCCGATGCCCGATGCCCACTCTCCCCATCTCCCACTCCTACTTCTAAGATTCTCTTAAGACATAACCGACACCACGCACTGTTTGAATCAAGCGCTTTTGACCTTCATCTTCTATTTTTAGGCGTAAGTAGCGAATATACACTTCTATCACATTTGATTCGCCCATAAAGTCGTAACCCCAAACATTTTCTAGAATTTGTTCCCGGGTTAATACTTCACGGGGGTGTTCCATCAGATACTTGAGCAATTCAAATTCTTTCATTGTCAAGTCTATTGCTCGTCCGTTATGAATAGCGCGGCGGGTTGCAAGGTCTAAAATTAGATCCCCAAAACGTAACTGCTCTGTCGTATCAATATCAGGTTTTAAGTACAGGCGAATTAAGTTCAAAAAATCTTCGGAACGATAAGGTTTGAGGAAGTAATCATCAGCTCCTGCTTCTAGACAAGCGACGCGATCGTCCACTGTATCCCGTGCCATTAATACCAGCACAGGCGATCGCATTCCGGCTGTTCTGAGATTTTTACACAACGAGAGTCCTGATTCTCCTGCCAGCATCCTGTCAATTACAACCAAAGCTGGTTGGCGATCGCGGCCTTGTTGCAAACCGTTTGTTCCATCATGAGCCACAACAGGATCGTAGCCAGTTTCTTTTAAATCAAAAGCGATCTGGTGTGCGAGATTTTCGTCGCTTTCAATCACCAAAACACAGGGGGTATGAGCAAGCGTCATATTAATATTTTACTTCAGATGTTGGATAGGGAAGAAGCAGTTTGGGAGTATTTGGCTATAGACATATCATAATTTGACACATTATCTAAAAAGTTTTAGCACGTTAATGTATCAGATTCAGCAATCCGAACACTCAGAAGCAATAAATTTAATCTCTAGTTCAAAATTTAGGGAATGGGGAATAGGGGAGGGGGAGAGTGGGCGAGTGGGAGATGGGGAGATGGGGAGAAAATAATTCAAAATTCAAAATTAAGAATCTTTTTGACTTTTGAATGCGTGAATGCGTGACTTTTGACTTGTTACGCCACTAACTACTAACCACTAACTACTAACCAATGACAAATGACAAATGACCATTGACTATTACGGCAATTCCACCGAAGTAGGTTTAGCAATATGTGGCAGACCCCAGCCTAGTTTCTCCCGCAAAACTCGAAAGAATTCTGGCGATTGTAGGCGAATGAATTTAGCACAATATTGCGATCGCTCTACGTGTACCCGATCCTCTGGCAAAACATAACACCCGCCATTACCATCAACCACCATCACTAACCGAGGAGTATTTACTGGGTAGATATTTACTGGTTCTGTATCGGGAAACACCAATGCCCTAGAAGCCAGAGAATGAGGACAAATAGGCACTAGCTGTAATGCAGGCACACCAGGGATTACCACAGGCCCGCCAGCACTCAATGAATAAGCTGTAGAACCAGTCGGCGTAGAAATAATCACACCATCTGCGGCAACATCGACTGGCGCGTGACGACCCACTGCAATTTCAAAATGGCACATAGAGGTCAATGGTTCTCGATGTAGCACCATTTCATTCAAACAGAGGGCCTCCCACTGTAATGAATCTCCTCGAAACACTTTGATAGTGAGCATTGCTCGTTCTTCAATTTCATACTCACCTGCCATTAGCAGCTCTATTGCTTGGGGCAGTTGGTTAAGGTAAGCTTCCGTCAAGAACCCCATATGACCAGTATTAACTGTGAGCATGGGGATACCACAAGGAGCTACCAGGCGAGATGCTGCCAAAACTGTACCATCTCCACCCAGCACAACCGCAAACTGTGTTTCTGAGTCAAAGCCAGGAGGCGTTAGACCTTCAATCGGCGTGTGGCATACCGGGCTATCTGGGGTAGAGTAACCCAACATACCACCAGCGCCAGTTGTGATGCAGACATCCCAACCAGCGGCAGTGAACTTTTCTTCCAACTCAATGGCGACGCGACCTGCTATCGGTTTAACGTCGTTGTAGATAATGCCTGCTTTCGGCACACTCAAATATCCAATCTTAAGGCGCTGCTCTTTATTATGTTAATCCTTACACATTTTGGTCAATTTAGTCATTAGTTGTTTGTTGTTTGTTGTTTGTTGTTTGTTGTCTGTTCCAAACAACCACCAACTACCAACAACCAACCATTGACTATTGACCATTGACTTTTTTAAACGGAGTCTTTTTTTCTTTCTTTTTTTTGGCTTTATTTTTTTCGTAGTCTAGCTCTTTGAGCTTCTTCATAATGCGATTGAAGTACTCTTGCAAGTAGCTTTCTAGAGTTGTGGTATCTTTTGGATCAAAGCCAAAGACTTGATATGCTGCATCCATTGAAGCATTGAGAGGTCGACCGCTTGCTAGTACTTCTGTAAATGCCAGTCTGTCTGCTACATTCCATCCCCATTGGAAGAACCGCAGCATCCGGCGCATAGTACGCAGTAAGTTTACTGGCATCCGTGTTACTCTAGCTTCTTTTCCAGATAAGCGCTCGCACAAACTAATAATTTCCTCAGCACTCCAAGCGCGAGTACCAACCACTGGGAAAGTTCGCTTTTCGGTTTCCGGTATGCTCAATGCCCGAATGGCAAATTTAGCTATATCTTGAGTATCCATATAGGCAATAGGCGAAGACTCACCTGTCACCCAAACTGGCTGGTTTTCCAAAATGGGAATTCCATATTGACCAATTAAGCCTTGCATAAAGCCAGCCAGCTGCAATACGGTGTAATTCAAACCGGACTCTGCCAAAAACAATTCTGTACACCGCTTGATTTCCATCAGCGGCACTTCTGGATACTTGTCAGCATCCAATATGGAAAAGAATATGAAACGCTCCACACCTGCCGCCAAACACGCTTGAATTAAGGATACCTTGCCTTCCCAGTCTACTTGTTTGATACTCAGTGAATCGGTGGGACGAGAAGTGGCCGCATCAATGACTGCGGTTACACCTTCCAGCGCTGCTTTGAGCGTTTGGGGGTAGCACAAATCTCCCGGTACAAGTTCCGCACCCCACTCTTTGAGAAATGCGGCTTTCTTTGCACTCCGGACAAGACAACGTACTTTATACCCCTCATCGATGGCACGACGAGCCACTTGTCTTCCCAAGGTGCCAGTGGCACCGACAATTAATAATGTCATGAGGGTTCTTTACAAAACTTAAACTTTTATGAATAAAATCTTATCAGAATCGCATGAACAAACAAAAGTTTACATTCTTTTTGAAGATGCAAACACAAGCGAGAGACTATAAAGGAGCCTCTCGGTTTCAAAGTGCTTCTGGGAAGGAATTACTCTTCTTCTGCGCCCTGAATTTTCAGTAATAAAGCGCCTAAGCCCCAGCCTACAAATATTAAGCTGAAGGATAATATCGCTGCATTGAACATTTCGCCACCCATTACTGTAATTCTCCTTTGCGAATTGTTTAATTAAGTTAAGTCTACCAGAGCCTTACAGAACAGCTGATAGGATGAGACTAATATGAAGTATTGTGACACAGATTCTCAGGTTAACCCTCGGGGATAAACGGAGTAAATGACAAGATATTGTAACCTTTGCAACTAAGTAAATAGCTAGGTACAAATATCACCACTGGAGTATGAGAGTTTCTTGACTCAAAAATTGACCAAAACTGCGTTTTGGTTGGAGAAAAGTTAAAGGGGAAAGGAAAATCAAAATGCTCATGGTCAAGTCCCTCAATTTATTGATGGTTATTGATGGAGAATATGAAAGATTTTTGAACAAGACACATAGTGCAAGAAAAAGCGTCCTCGAACAGCGTCCCTAACTTTAGTTGTGGGATTTGTCGAATTTCCTTTTCCCTTTACCCCTTTCCCTTTGCCCCCAAAGGGATTTATTGTCTGGTGTCAGTTAACATTATCACATCGAGACGCTTTTGAAAGGCAAGTTAAAAGCTGGGATAAGAGAATTGCTTGTATGTCTTTATTAAATAAAAAAAATGATACTTTGCCACTGTCGCATCGTCCTCGCCTAGCATTGACGTTGGGAGATCCCGCTGGAATAGGGCCAGAAGTGATTTTAAAAGCTTTGGCAGACCCGGAGTTGAGTAAAAATTTTGATGTAACTGTTGTAGGTAGCCAGGAATTACTATTACAAAATTATACTAGAGTTCTCGTAAATGGAAATTTAGTACCTTTGGCAAATCCAGAAAACTTGTCAATTCTTGACGTGCCACTAGAAGAACAAATTAAAAGTGAAATTGTCATTGGAACGGGTAATGCAGCTAGTGGCGCAGCTAGTTTTGCTTATATCGAATGTGCGATCGCCCGAACTCAACAAGGAGAATTTGATGCCATAGTTACCGCCCCGATCGCTAAATCTGCTTGGAAGGCAGCGGGGTATGACTATCCAGGGCAAACAGAACTTTTAGCTCAAAAGTCAGGTACAGATAGATTTGGCATGTTATTCGTAGCGCGATCGCCCCATACTGACTGGACGCTGCGAAGTTTATTAGCCACTACGCATATTCCTTTGTGTCAAGTACCGCAGGTGTTAACACCAGAATTGTTGACGAAAAAACTTGATTTATTGGTGGAGTGTTTAGAGCAAGATTTTGGTATTGAGAATGGAAAAATTGCGATCGCGGGTTTAAATCCCCACAGTGGCGAACAGGGACAACTCGGACGTGAAGAACAAGATTGGTTAATTCCCTGGCTAAATCAAGAACGTCAAAAACGCCCGAATTGGCAGCTAGATGGCCCCATTCCGCCAGATACAATGTGGGTCAAGCCTGGTCAAGCTTGGTATGGTGGAATTGATCCTGCCAAAGCTGCTGATGCTTACCTCGCACTCTACCACGACCAAGGTTTAATTCCAGTCAAGCTAATGGCATTTGATAGAGCAGTAAATACTTCTATCGGTCTTCCCTTCATTCGTACCTCACCAGATCACGGTACAGCATTTGATATTGCTGGTAAAGGAATAGCTGATGCAACGAGTATGAAAGCAGCAATCAAATTAGCAGCAGAGTTGGCAAGCGTGAGACTGCGAAGAAGTGGGGAGGTGGGGTGATGGAGGAGTGGGAGAGTGGGGGAGTGGAAGAGTGGGGAAATAGAAGAAAGAACCAATAACAAATGACCAATGACTAATGACTAATGACTATTGACTATTGACCCTTGACCCTTGACTATTAACTATGATGTTTTTTAATCATCAAAATCAACGATGAATAATAACAAACTTCGCAATATACTCATCGGTGCTGGAGTTGCAGCCGTTGGTGCCATTGGGACTAAAGCCGCAGTAGATTATTTCCGCAACCGTGGTAAAGAAGAAGTTGTTGATGAAAGTCAAGGCGACGCTGTAGCTACATCTCCACAAGAAGTTGCTTATGCAACCGTAGAAACTAACTCTGTGCAAGGTTTTCTGGATAAAAGCTTTGGTGAAGCTGGTCGTTATGTTCCCAACCGTCCGCCGAAGATATTTGATTATCAAGGTAATCAATATATGGTGATTTGGGCATATGACAATAAGCAACAAAAAAATCAAATGTTGGCTTTTCTCTACACCGATGCTGGTCGGAAAATGATTGCCAGTGTTGGATATACAAATCAGAAAACTGACTACAATCTCAACTTAGGCAGTACACCTTTTGCTGTAGAAGTAAATGGTCAGCAATTGCGTTCTGGTCAGTCAGAAACAGGCGGAACAAGTGATGTAGATTTTGTTCTAGCCGGGTCTTAATTAAAATTTTTTGAATTGGAAATTTGTTGTTAAGGTGGCTAAAAAGCCACCTTTTTTGATTGTTTATTAGTTTTTATGGGCTTGTCTCTTAAGAAGTAAAAAGTAAAAAGTAAAAAGAAAGACAATTTATTATGAGTGCCTTTTAACTTTTAACTTTTAACTTGATTTGGACGTATTATTTCTCGCGCTATGCGTCTCGATTGGGAATGTTTTCCCGATCGTTCCATAAATAAATAATGGTGAAGCGTGATCATTATTCTTTTTCTTTATGAATGCCTTTTTACTTTTTAATGAGTGCTTTGTTCGGTCAATAAAATGTACCCATGAGTGCGATCGCTTAAGTTCACTTTAAGATTTTTTGACTTCACACTTCGTTAGCCCTATAGTTCCTTTCACGAATTTCTCATCAAAGGTGTAGAGTTGAGTATGATGCTGACTTTGGGCTAAGTGAAAAGCATCCGCAAAATCTAAGCCAATCTCATGCCATTGCAACACTTGAGCAATTAAACTGGCATTTGTTCAGATGAACATTCAGTAAACCAAAAAGCTTTCGCAATGCTGTACATATTTCTTCTCGTTGAAATTTATATGCGAATCTTAGTACCCATTCTGTTTCGAGAATAACTATGTCTGGTATAAAAACATCATGATTTTGGAAAATCTCTAGACTCTGTTGATACTGTAATTTATCATCTTGGGTCAATAGCCGTACAATAATATTAGTATCAACCGCGACCATGCCACGATTCCTCTATACCTTGGCAGATAGCATTCTCCATATCTTCAATAGTTTTTGGCGTGCCTTGATATTTCAAACATCCTGCAACCTCATCTAAAGTAGTTTCAGGAAAAGATTTCTTTGGTTTCAAAAGAATACCATCATCCATCTCAATTATGATTAGTTCCTGACCAACTTCCCAGCCATGAGCCTTCCGTAATGGTTCAGGAATAATTACTTGCCCTTCATCGGAGACTTTTGTTATTTCCATGAGGTAAAAACTAGAAAAATAAAGATTTTGTAGGAATTATAGCTGGTTGCTTACGCCTGTATTTATTTAAACCAAAAATTGCGATCGCTTTTTTGTGGAAGTGAGTGCGATCGCGCAATCCACCCTAAACCAACAGTTAAGCGACTTCTCAACACAAATCGGGGAACTTGTTTTTCGTTGAGTTTCAAGTTCTAAACTCAAAGTTTCTCATTTCAACCTAGGAGTTTCAAGTTCTAAACTCAAAGTTTCTCGTTTCAACCTAGGAGTTTCAAGTTCTGAACTCGAAGTTTCTCGTTTCAACCTGCGAGTTTCAAGTTCTGAACTCGAAGTTTCTCGTTTCAACCTGCGAGTTTCAAGTTCTGAACTCGGAGTTTCTCATTTAAAATCTCAAGTTTCAGGTTCTAAACTCGGAATTTCTCGTTTTATGCTTGGAGTTTGAGGTTCTGAAGCCGGAATTTCTTGTTTCAAACTTGAACCTATACTCTTTGAGAGCCAATCACATAATCAAACAGAACATTAACAAGCAAGCCATCTCCCCATCTCCTCATCTCCCCACCTACTTACTGCTGATACTTCCTAATTAACTCCAGCGCTTTTTGATATGACTGTGTATTTCCTTGTTGTCGAAACAGTTCAGCAGCTTTCTGCAAGTCAGCAATTCCACCTTGGTTATCTCCTGTCTCAGCACGGGCTAAACCCCGAACAATGTAGGCAAGAGCATAGTTGGAATTAATTTTGAGGGCTAAGTTGTAATCAGCGATCGCTCCTTGCTTGTCTCCCAAATCGGCGCTCGTCCGGTGCAGACAAGATGTCCACACCACAAGATTTATTCCCGTTGCTGAATGAAGGGATGATATCATTGATGTAGGTACAATTTGATACTTCAAGTAGTGAAGTAATAATTTAAGTGAGTATCGAGCGCATTTCTTCGGTCTTAGAAGAGCATAAAGTTTTTCGGTGAAGGCGTTCAAGATAATGACGCAATCGGGTGTTTTCATTTTCCACTCGCGTCATATATGTTTGACTGAATAATTTGGTCTCCATCAGGGATAAAACTTGGGTAAACTTTC
>NZ_KI912150.1:329685-378745 GCF_000517105.1 Fischerella sp. PCC 9605
CAAAAACGATTCTCGGACTGCTTTGGTATTATTTGCCATCCTAACGTTTGTTTTATTTAGTTTAGGGACGATTAATCTCGCCACAGGAATCTTGAATCTACCAGCAAAGGACTTTATCGGGTTCTACATTCTATCTGCGATCGCCAGTTTTCTATTTGATTTTGCTATCCACCGCTTGGCACAGCCAAATACTCTCACTTCCACTTCTGGAAAAATATGGGAAACTTATACCCCATCTTGGGAAGAGTTTACAAAAATATATCAACTATCCTTATCTTGGCAGCGGATTTCAACCTGGTTAACAATACTCTCAATTTTTTGCCTATACTCTCTAGGAATTGCCAGGATTATCATCGGACTTTCTCGACACAAACCAATTGGTTATCTTGCTGTCTTATGCCTGTGTGTGGGTGTATATCTTCTATGGCTTTTAAGTCGTGAAAATGATAATTCTAACTCTTTGATCAAAACATTGATCTATGTAACTGTCTTACTCTCAGGTATAGTTTTGCTCTTCCTGGGATTGCGGATTCTAATTTGGTTAATCTTCGCCCCGATATTTTTTGTAGGTATATTCTCCTCAACAGGAGGAGGTTATACAGGTGGAGGTGGTTCAGATGCAGGCGGTGACGGAGGCGATGGCTGTGACGGAGGAGGTGATGGAGGTGGTTGTGGTGGCTGTGGTTGCTGTGCTGATTAAAGAGCAATATTGAACAGTACTCTACCAAGCCCCGTGTCAGGAGCAAGTCCAGGCTACTCGCTACGTTGATGAATTAGAGCTGGTTAACTTGAAAAGCAATTAATAGTGCAACCAATGCTCATACCCGATTGCACTAATAACTGAACTAAGCAATGGTTCACTCTCGCCAGGCGAAACAACTGCACCGCACAACTCAAACGCATCGCTAGCACCTGACGGCGTGATTTTATAACCAGCATAGATACAGCAAATTGTTATAACGGCAGTATACCTGCAATGCCGCTACGAGTGTTCTGCCTCAAAACTTGGAGGAATTATTCTTACCCTGCGTGAATTTTGCTCAGTTGAATTTTGAATTGTTTGCCCCCCTGCCTCTTCAAGTGTCCTGCATCAGAAAATCCACTGTCCGCATCAGTGCGCGATCGCTTTTCTAATCAAATGATGAGTGGGTCAATCGGCGTCATCAACTCCCGCAGTCACAACCGACAAACGGGCAGAGATGTTGACCAATTCAAGGCTTTTATCTACAACACAATCAACTCTTGAGGGGAGGAGGGGGCGATCGCTCCGAACAAGAGTGCCAACTTCACTCCTGTTTGGACAAGAACACTTTAAGCATGTTAAGCGACCCACCTTGGGGCGATCGCAACACAAAAATGCTTTGATGTCATTTTGATGGGATGCTGGACTGGAGAATCATTTTAAAAATGCCCTGCCCTCGCCCGCAGGGCGAAGCGGTTTCCAGTTGCGCCTCTATATTTTATCTTGGTTACAATCCTAGACCAATTGTTGCAATTGTATGATTAAAGTCTCTCCTAAGATAGTAATTGGTGGAGTACCAAGGACAGGTAAATCCAATCTGGCTTATAAACTATTTGATTATTACCACGGTTCGATTATCCACGGTGACACCCTGGTTAATGCGATCAAGAATAACTATAAGAATGCTTTTGACACCAATTTCGACAACATTGACAAGAACAACTATGTACAACAATTGCTGCCAATTCAAAAATATTTAATCAAAATAATTAGGAATATGGGCAAAGACTTAGAGTACAATGTACAAATTTTCGAGTCTTGCTACATACTCCCAGAATCGATATTACGATTAAACGGTTCTGGACAAGTTTGTGGTGTTTTCTTGCTATACAACCAACTAAATTTTGAGCAAAAGATTCAAGACATCCGCAACTACGCTTTGACCAATCAACACTGCTGGTCTCATAAATATACTGATTCCCAACTGCGTCAAACACTAAAAGAATTTATTGCTCTGAGCCAATTTTTTAGACAAGAGTGCAGTAAACACAATATCAAATGGTTTGACATTGATGACCAATGGAACAAGAAGTGGACTTCTGCATACGACTTTATTGTCAACCAAGTAACAGTTTCTCCCGTTGGGTAGTGTTCTTGTTTGTTTAAAATGAGCTGCTCTTCGACATCGGGTACATCTTCTCTGACTCAAATGATTATTATGCCGCTATTTCTGATTACTTCTAGTATTGATAAAGGAATTTACGATCACGACTTTCAACTTGTCGAAGCCGATTCAAGACTAGCAGTTGCTCAACACATACTTGACCATCCTCATCAATGGGAAACCTATCTACGTAGTGCCTACCCCAGAGATTTGCAAGACAGCACTTTCAGGTTCGGAAGTCTTTGGGATTGCGTTCACCAACCAGAAATGACTACTGAACGTCTTTTGGAACTGATCAATATGACAAGTGTAGACGGTGATAGGGCTTCACAGGTGCGGATTTTTGAGGTAAAAGTGCAACAGTTATCTGAAGTTGATACTAATCCATTTGATATTTAAACTTTTTGTCGATGATGATTTCTTTGACTTCTGATTGAGCTTGTTTGTCTCCTTGCTTTCAAGCATTTTGTTTTGATTTATTTACGGATGACGGATGGTAGTAACTTGGAGTCCCAAATGTAAAGTCCTTTTTGTGAAGGCACTCTTGAGAATCGTCCGGCGCGATAACCCCGCGACAATTCACTTAACACATTAGATTTTACTTGTTGCACTAAAAATACGGTGACATCCGATGTCAGTACTTGGTTTAATTGGGCAAGGAAGCCTCCGATTGTGCTTGCGATGTCACAATAATTCAAAATTCAAAATTATTTCTTAAATTTTGCATTTTGAATTTTGAATTTTGAATTGAAGCGATGGGGAGGCTGTGAATGTGCACGCTTGTGATGCGGCGGTTTGCGATGGAGAAGTAAGGAGGGCGATCCTCGTTGTTCTACCCATTCCCTAACATACACTTTACGGTGGTCGCCTTGTGAGATGATGTATGATAACCAAATACAAGCCACCCATCCCCTATTTCATCAAATTCATTCTCGATGACGCGAACGGTGAGTAATAAGTATTCAATTCAATATCCAAGGATAATCCGCTATGCAGAGTATTAAATTAAAAAAACGTATCGGTGCAGATGGAATTTTACATTTAGATATCCCAGTGGGAATAACAGATAAAGAAGTAGAAATCATGGTGATTTATCAACCACTAGAAACACAAACACAGCCAAAAACACCACAACAAAGAGGCTGGATGCCTGGGTTTTTTGAAGAAGTAATTGGTGGTTGGGTAGGAGAACCGCTAGAACGACCAGAACAGGGAGAATATGAAACTAGGGAGCAGCTATTTTGACTTATCTGCTCGATTCAAATGTCTGTATCCGCTTAATAAATAATAGTAGTCCTGCGGTAACAAATCGACTGGCATCCCAACAACCAGAAGATATTTTAAATTCTACGATCACCCAATTAGAACTGTACTATGGTGCTTACCGTAGCGCTCAACAGGAGAGAAATTTAGAAATATTGCAACGTTTTTTTAATCAGTTTACTATTATATCTTTAGACCCAGAAGCCGCAAGGATAGCAGGGAGAATTCGGGCTGAGTTAGCTTCTAGTGGTACGCCAATTGGCCCTTATGATTTGCAGATTGCTGCTATTGCAATGGCAAATAATTTGATATTGGTCACGCATAATACGAAAGAATTTAGCCGAGTGAATGGGTTGCAGATAGAGGATTGGGAGGAAGAAAGTTGAGTCAAGGACGTTGGACAATTCCAGATAATTGGAATTGGGTGTATGCGGGGTAAAAGTAGCCAAAGCTCATTTTGCCGCCACGCGTCGTCTGAAAATGTTACTCAGACTAGACTTTTACTGGTACAGCCAAAATAAGCTTTTTCTCTGTTTTTTGGTGACAAGAGCGATTTTATTTCTGTAACTCTTTCACAGCAAGCTTTTCAAGCGTTGCGTGGCGGTAAAATGTGTCCTCGCTAGTTTTACCCCTGGTTCTGCAACTCAGGCTTTAGGTCTTGCAGTTTTTCTAGTATTTGCCGTCTTAGTCTTACAACTCGGCTCTTTCCGCCAGCCCTTTATTATCATCTTGGCGATTCCCTTTGCCATGATTGGCACAATGGGCGGTTTTTTCCTAGCAGGGATTCGTTTTTCCTTCGTCGCCTTTATTGGTATCATTGCCTTGGTGGGGATTGTAGTCAACGATGCGATCGTTATGGTTGATACTATGAATGGCTACAGGCAAGAGGGGATGAAACTGAGGGTGGCGGCGGCGCGAGGGGTAGCTGACAGACTCAGACCTGTAATTACAACATCGATCACAACAATTATTGGTTTAACACCTTTGGCATTGAGCGATCCTACTTGGATGCCATTGTGTAGTGCAATTATCTTTGGTTTGATGACAGCGACATTGAGTGCTTTATTGATTGTGCCTTGTTTGTATTTACTATTGTCGCCCAAAACAAACAATCAAACTTAGGTATTAAGAAGTAAAAAGTAAAAAGTAAAAAGTAAAAAGTAAAAAGATAATCCCCATAAATAAATTGAGGGGCTTGTGACCATTTTTCTTATTCTTTATGAGTGACTTTTAACTTTTAACTTTTAACTTTTGCCTTGTTTGGTCATTAGATTAACAAGTTGCAAACCTGGGGTTAAGGCGGTGGTGGATTCAGTACCAAAATACACCTAACTCCGGAAATGCAGGGGCGAACTGGGATTTGTAACTCTCATTTGCCAATTCCCTTACATGGAGATTCTTCTCATGGCAGCATCTTCTCAAGGCACGTCCACCAGTAACATCTGGCCAAGTTGGGGGGAAAGTAGCGAAGATACCGTAGCCAAGTGTCAAGTGGTTTGTGGTTTCAAAGCGTAGTTTTGGTCAAACGGCTGCCTCTTTTTAACAACAGCCCAAGCAATGTGCAATAGTTTCCGTGCAGCAGCACAACGTGCCACTTTCATAGGCTTGCCCGCAGCCCTTAATCGGTCGTAGAAGCTTTTAATGACTGGATTACTCTGAGCTGCGCTTAAGGTTGCCAGATAGAGAGCGGTTCGCAGTCGTATCTGACCAGTATGTCCAATCGCTGGTTTATGCCAAACACTAGAACCGGACTGATAAAGTGTAGGTGCTAATCCAGCATAGGCTGTCACTGCCTCAGCTGTTTCACAAGTGGTAAAGTTTAGGGTTGTCACTAACACCCAGGCAGCAGTGAGCCAACCAATACCCTTGATACTTTGCAGTAGTACAGCAGAAGCAGCCCACTGTTGGTCTTGATTAAGTGCTTGCTGAATCTCAGCGTCTACTTCTTTTAGCTGTTGCTTGAGGGTTTCGACCAATGCTTCCATCCGCGATCGCACTGCTGTAATGGTAACTGGGTTGTGTTGGAGTGCATGAAGTTGATTAGAAACCTGCCGTTGCAAACAAAGCAGCGTCTCTCGCTGGTGCAGACGCTGCTGAAGCTCATGATAAACCAGAGGTGGTGGTGTCCAAGGTTCTGGTTGCAATAGTCTTGCCAGTTGAGCTAAAGTTTGAGCATCAATGGCATCAGTCTTGGCTCGTTTGAGCAGTGCTTTCGCAAAATGGTGAGCGCAAGCTGGATTGATGACACTAACAACGAATCCAGCTTCCACAAGCTCAGTTGCCATGCAAATCCAGTAAGCACCAGTGGCTTCCATTACAACCAAAACAGACGCAGGGGTGAATCCCTCTTCAATAATCTTTTTTTGAAAAGCAGTATATCCTTGGGGTGTCTGGTTGATGGTGAATGGACGTGTGACCTTGTTACCTGGCTTCATCCAAGCAACGGTAGCTGTAGCGGCGGAAATGTCCACTCCCACATATAGTTGGTAGGTGGTTCCTGTAGTATTTGTGTTCATGACCCAACCTGGCTGCTGTTTACAGCCCTTGAAAACGACGTAGCTCCGTGGGCAATCGTTATGGTCTAAGCTCGTCATTCGTGGTCTTTGCCACTGGATACAGTCCAGCCTTCTGATAGCCCAAGGATATCCCAGGGAGTGGGGGACAATCTTCGCTTCGCAGTCAAAGCTGCTTCTGTCACCTGGTCCTCACCACTACCAAGGGACTATCTGAAGTATACGAGCTGTCACCAGCCGCCACACGAAGGCTGAAATCCTTACCTGATAACAGTTTCATAAAAATTTTCCCACCATTGACCAATTAATTGTTCGTAGTGTTGCGGTGTCGTTTGACAATTTCATTGACAGTGGTTTTTGAGAGGTGAAGCGTACTCGCAATTTGGCGATAAGAATACCCAAGTTGCACCATTTGCATTACCTTGGGAGCTAATCGGTCAGCTTTGACTCGCTGTCCTGGTTGTCTGCCAATTTTCTGACCCCGTGCTTTAGCAGCAGCCAACCCAGAACGCACCCTTTCTCGCATCAAGTCACGCTCAAATTCAGCTAAAGATGCCATTAAATGGGCAATTAATTTCCCTTGCGATGTATTCAAATCAAACTGAAAACCAGTTTGAGCAATCAAAGAAACACCCCAACTGTGAAGTGACTGCAACGTCTCAATTAAGTCAATAGTGCTGCGCCCCCAGCGAGTCATCTCTGTGACTAAAATGGCATCAATCTTACGACTTTGGGCTAATGCGATTACTTTGTCGCGCTCGCTGTGAAGGTTTTTGCTTCCAGAAACTGTTTCCTTCCAAACACCAACAACCATAAAACCTGCGGACGCAGTATATTCTAACAAGTCCCGTTCTTGACGCTCACAGGATTGGTCAGTAGTGGACACTCGACAGTAAATAGCAACACGCATAGACCAATTTTTTGTACCAATTAAACCCTCTAAAAATCAGAAGGCTCAAAAGCTTACTGCACCGTTCAATTTTAATGTACCAAATAGCCTATACTTTAGCTGATACAATGGCAATTTACTGAGTGCATGTCTGCAATGAATCAAGAGGAGCAACAAGATTGAAACGGCAGTGGGACGCGACTGAACTAGTGGAGCATTTTACGCTCGAGCCCTCAGAGATGGCATTACTTGAGAATAAAAGCGAAGAAAATCAGTTAGGTTTTGCGGTTTTACTCAAGTTTTTTCAGATAGAAGCTCGCTTTCCACGTCACAAACAAGAAGTTCCAAAACTTGTTGTTTCATACATTGCCAGAGTTCTGGGGATGTCGCCAAGATTGTATAGAAACTACGAGTGGGTTGGGCGTACTTTTGAACGACACAGAGCAGAAATTCGTGAGTTTTTGGGGTTTCGAGAATTTACAGTTAATGACGCTGCGGAACTAACAGCTTGGTTATGTGAGAAAGTTTTAGTGTATGAACGCTCCTTTTGTTATCTTGAAGTAGCTCTATATCAACGCCTGCGCTCTTTAAAGCTAGAACCACCAACCCCGGAACGAATTGAACGGCTGATTCGCTCTGCGGTCAGTGCGACTGAGAAGGAATTTTGTGCGGATATTCTCAAGCAACTGTCAGTTTCAACATTGAGAAAGATGGACGCGCTTCTCAATACCAAAGACGGTCTAGATGATGACCAGAGCCATTTTCGGCAATCAGTATTTAATTTTTTGAAAACTGACCCCGGTCGTACCAGCCTCAAAAGTATCCTAAAAGAAATTTCCAAACTCCAGTGTATTCGAGAATTGGAAATACCAGAGAAGTTGTTTACCAAAGTCCCACCCAAAGTTATTACCCACTACCGTCGGCGGGCCTCTGCGGAAACGCCTCGTGAATTACGTCGTCATCCCGCCCCTATTCGTTATACACTGGTGGCTGCATTTTGTTGGCAACGCAGTCAAGAAATTACTGACAGTTTAGTAGAGTTATTAGTACAAATCATACATCGGATTCATGTGAGTGCCGAGCGACGGGTAGATAAGCAACTTCTCCTAGAGTTTAAGCGAGTAGATAATAAACCCCGATTGTTGTTTGAGATTGCTAACGCTTCATTAGAGCATCCAGAAGAATTGGTCAAAGATGTAGTTTATCCAGTGGTTAGCCCAAACACTCTACAAGCAGTAGTTAAGGAGTATAAATCCAACAATCCTACCTATGAAGAACGGGTTTATACAGTAATGCGGTCATCGTATCTGCACCATTACCGGCGCATGGTTCCCCAACTCCTATCTACATTGGAGTTTCGCTCGAATAATGATGTCCACCGTCCAGTGATTTTGGCACTGTCACTGCTCAAAAGATACCAAGATAGTAATCAGCGTTACTATGCTTTGGGAGAGGAGTTGTTTATCAATGGTGTTCTCAAAAACGACTGGAAGGATTTGATTGTCGAAGTCGATAAGGATGGGCAGGAACGGATTAATCGGGTTAACTACGAAATTTGTGTATTACAAGCACTAAGGGATAAACTGCGTTCCAAAGAAATTTGGGTTGTTGGTGCTAAACGATACTGTAACCCGGAAGAGGATTTACCTCAAGATTTTGAAGTACATCGAGAAACATACTATCAAGCCATCGGGCAACCACTAGATGCGCTTTTGTTTATCGCTCAACTTCAGCAGGAGATGACTGATGCCCCGACGATGCTGAATAAAGGGATGTCCAATAATTCTAAGGTCAAAATTCTCAAAAAGAAGAATGGCTGGATTAGCATCACCCCCTTGGAACCTCAACCAGAACCCGTAAATCTAGAACAACTCAAGCGCGAGATAGAAAGGCGTTGGCCTATGACTAGTTTGCTGGATATGTTCAAAGAAGCTGACTTGCGGATTGGTTTGACAAATCACTTTAAAAACACAGGTGTCCGTTCTCACTTTGACAAAGAAGTTTTGCAACGAAGATTGTTGTTATGTTTGTATGGATTGGGTACGAATACGGGACTGAAGCGGATTTGTGCTGGTACTAAAAGCGATAACGAAACTGACCTGCGTTACGTCAAAAAGCACTATATCCACCGCGAGCATTTACGTAACGCAATTGCTTCAGTCGTCAATGCTACTTTATCTACTCGTAAAACTGTTATTTGGGGAGAGGGGACTACAGCTTGTGCTTCTGACTCCAAAAAGTTTGGCTCATGGGATCAGAACTTAATGACAGAATGGCACATCCGCTACGGTGGTCGCGGAGTCATGATTTACTGGCACGTTGAGAAAAAATCAGCGTGTATTTATTCTCAACTCAAAACCTGCTCAAGTAGTGAAGTAGCAGCAATGATTGAGGGATTACTACGTCATTGTACAGATATGAAAGTTAAGAAAAACTACGTTGATACACACGGGCAAAGTGAGATGGCGTTTGCATTCTGCCGTTTGTTAGGTTTTGAGCTAATGCCGCGTATCAAACGTATTGGGGAGAAAAAATTGCACTTACCTTTTTCCGGGCAGAAACAAGAATATCCTCACTTACAACATATACTTGCCAAGGCTATTGACTGGGAATTGATTCACCAGCAGTATGACCAGATGATTAAATATGCTACTGCCTTGCGTTTAGGTACAGCAGAGGCAGATGCAATCTTAAGACGTTTTAATCGCTCAACAGTACAACATCCCACACAAAAGGCACGATTGGGAGTTAGGTAGAGCGATAAAAACTATCTTTCTGTGCCGCTACCTACACTCTGAAGCGTTGCGACGTGAGATTAATGACGGGCTAAATGTAGTGGAGCAGTGGAATGGTGCTAATAGTTTTATTTTTTACGGAAAGAATAGTGAGATCGCTACTAACCGTTTAGATGAGCAGGAATTATCCGTTTTATGCCTACATTTATTGCAAATGTGCTTGGTATATATTAACACTTTAATGATTCAAAAGGTTTTAGCGGAGTCTACATGGATGAAGCGAATGACCAAGGAGGATTTTCGCGGGTTAACACCGTTATTTTGGTCACACGTTAATCCTTACGGAACTTTTCGGTTGGATATGAACGAGCGGTTAGAACTTGATGCTGCTTCCTAAGTCAAAATTTTTTCTGGAATTCAGTCTTTATAATGGTTTCAGCCTTCGCATGGGGTTGGTGACAGCTCGTATACTTCAGATAGTCCCTTGGTAGTGGTGAGGACCAGGTGACAGAAGCAGCTTTGACTGCGAAGCGAAGATTGTCCCCCACTCCCTGGGATATCCTTGGGCTATCAGAAGGCTGGACTGTATCCAGTGGCAAAGACCACGAATGACGAGCTTAGACCATAACGATTGCCCACGGAGCTACGTCGTTTTCAAGGGCTGTAAACAGCAGCCAGGTTGGGTCATGAACACAAATACTACAGGAACCACCTACCAACTATATGTGGGAGTGGACATTTCCGCCGCTACAGCTACCGTTGCTTGGATGAAGCCAGGTAACAAGGTCACACGTCCATTCACCATCAACCAGACACCCCAAGGATATACTGCTTTTCAAAAAAAGATTATTGAAGAGGGATTCACCCCTGCGTCTGTTTTGGTTGTAATGGAAGCCACTGGTGCTTACTGGATTTGCATGGCAACTGAGCTTGTGGAAGCTGGATTCGTTGTTAGTGTCATCAATCCAGCTTGCGCTCACCATTTTGCGAAAGCACTGCTCAAACGAGCCAAGACTGATGCCATTGATGCTCAAACTTTAGCTCAACTGGCAAGACTATTGCAACCAGAACCTTGGACACCACCACCTCTGGTTTATCATGAGCTTCAGCAGCGTCTGCACCAGCGAGAGACGCTGCTTTGTTTGCAACGGCAGGNTTCTAATCAACTTCATGCACTCCAACACAACCCAGTTACCATTACAGCAGTGCGATCGCGGATGGAAGCATTGGTCGAAACCCTCAAGCAACAGCTAAAAGAAGTAGACGCTGAGATTCAGCAAGCACTTAATCAAGACCAACAGTGGGCTGCTTCTGCTGTACTACTGCAAAGTATCAAGGGTATTGGTTGGCTCACTGCTGCCTGGGTGTTAGTGACAACCCTAAACTTTACCACTTGTGAAACAGCTGAGGCAGTGACAGCCTATGCTGGATTAGCACCTACACTTTATCAGTCCGGTTCTAGTGTTTGGCATAAACCAGCGATTGGACATACTGGTCAGATACGACTGCGAACCGCTCTCTATCTGGCAACCTTAAGCGCAGCTCAGAGTAATCCAGTCATTAAAAGCTTCTACGACCGATTAAGGGCTGCGGGCAAGCCTATGAAAGTGGCACGTTGTGCTGCTGCACGGAAACTATTGCACATTGCTTGGGCTGTTGTTAAAAAGAGGCAGCCGTTTGACCAAAACTACGCTTTGAAACCACAAACCACTTGACACTTGGCTACGGTATCTTCGCTACTTTCCCCCCAAGTTTGCCGCTAGCAGCATGGCAGGATACATGTGCAACACTCCATTTGTGGACTCAAATCGTTGGTAAAATTCGGCTGGCGCTAGCTCCCAAACTCAACCACTGGTGGCAGTCTACCCTCTATGTGACGCCGCGTGGGCTGACAACTTCTTCAATACCTTACGAAACACGCAGCTTTCAGATTAACTTTGATTTTCTCGATCATCAATTACAGATCAAAACCAGCGACGGCATTACCAAAAAAATCCCACTTGTTCCTTGCTCCGTTGCAGATTTTTATCAGCACCTCATCACCACACTGAGTGAAATCGGTATCAAAGTTAGAATTTGGACGATGCCGCAGGAAGTAGCGGAGCCGATTCCCTTTGACCAGGATTATAAACATGCAGCTTACGATCCAGAATATGCACAGCAGTTCTGGCGTATTCTTTTACAAGTAGACCGAGTTATGACTGTGTTTCGTTCGCGGTTTATTGGTAAATCCAGTCCCGTACATCTCTTCTGGGGTAGCTTTGATCTGGCGGTGACTCGTTTCTCTGGACGTCGTGCCCCAGAACATCCAGGTGGAGTTCCGAATATGGCAGATTGGGTGACACGAGAAGCATATTCGCACGAGGTAAGCAGTTGTGGCTTTTGGCCGGGTGGTGGATCGGTAGTGGAGCCTATATTTTACGCTTATGCCTACCCTGCACCCGAAGGGTTCAAAGATTACCCTGTTCAGCCAAAGGAAGCATTCTATAGCTCAGACATGCAAGAGTTTATCCTACCCTATGAAGCAGTGAGACAGGCGCACGATCCGGATGCGGTGCTCCTTGCTTTTTTTCAAAGCACCTACGAAGCAGCTGCAAATTTAGGACATTGGGAACGAGCAGCACTGGAACGCACTTTAGCTCTATGAGGGGCGATATCTGCCACTGGTGAAGTTTGGATGTGCGATCGCTCAATTGAAAACCTTGCCGATTGGTGAGCAAGATGCGATCGCTACATAATTCTAGAAAAGGTCGAGTTCAGCGCGTTGCTCCTGGCAGCTGCTCAGCGCTCCTTTGACTTCGGTGGAGGTTGCTTACGACCATTCACAAGATAGTAGAATGCGCCTTTCGGCAATTGCACCCCTGAGCCGGGGTCTTTTGGGTTGTTAAAGCAGATCGTTGGCATACCATCTTCTTTGCTCCAGATGTGGATGTCCCACGCTTGTGGATGCCAAGTAGATATCACCCAACGCTTGAGTTGACCGGGTACGCGAACGGCACTGGTCGAAGGATGAGAAACTCGCTTCGCGCTCCGGTCGAACCCATTGTTCGGCAGCAGTTTCAGGAAGCAGCCTGCCTGCCGATGGTAAAGGGATCGCCTCGGAGCCAGCGCCACGAACCGTCTGGCTGGCGGCGGGCGACCTCGATCGCATACACGGACATTTGCTGCGGTGAGGATACCTTCCATTCAGTGTGCATCAGCGCGATGTCGCCAGACTCGATGACCTGCTGATTTTGAAATCAAAGATAGCCTTCACAGCCGCAAAAGGAGCCAACTCCTGTCTCAGTCCTTCCTCGCCCTTCTGTACTTCGCCTGACTGATTCAGAAAGACCGCTTCCGGGTCGTAGACGCTAAGTACTGAGTCAATATCGCCTTCGGCCATATACTTTTGGAAAAGGCGGCAGATTTCTTCAGGACTGTTTGCTGACATTTTTATACCTCCTCTGCTACTTGGGAACGGCGGGCGTCATCCACCCTTGAAGTCGGCAGTTGGCGCGTCGCTTCCATGCGGCAACTACTCACGCTCAGTGCCTAGATGCTACTCCATGCCGCCCAACAACCGGATCTAAAATGAGCGATCGCCTCTCGCAAATGTCAGATTCGAGGAATCCAGAAGGAACCCAGTCATGTCTGTCGTTAGCGATCCGGTGGTTGTTGGAATTCGCGAGCAGTGTCCTTACCTGGATGCTGGTTCTTTCTCTGCTAGATGACGCTGCTTGAGAGATGCAACGAGATCGCTCACCTGCCGTTTACCCTGTGCGGGCAGCGAGTCAAAGTCGTCTAAGAAGAGTTGCCGTTCTAGCGTCAACCTCCGGGCATTGAGTACTGCTTCGATGCGCCAATCTCCATCGCGTTTGGTCACGACGAATAGCTGCATCGAGTCTCGCGACTCTGAAGGCTCCAATTGACTAGGCAGCGTCACTCTAGCGACTGCGTGCATTACAGCCAGTTGAGGGTCTAGCAAATGTACGAACTTCACCTCGCCCTTAAGGCGTGTTCCTTTCAAGGAGGTGTCGAACAGTTGCTGATGGAACGAGGCAATCTCCTGGCGCCCCTGAAGATGCGTTCCCTCGAACGCGACGAAATCAGCATTCTCAGTGAAAGGGGCGGCGAAGGCTTCACCGCTGCCCTGATTCCAAGCATCAATCAGCTGCTGAGGGAAAGCACGGATGGTGGCTTCGTCAGCAGCACAGGTGGTTTGATTTTGAGTTGTTTGTGAATTCATAAGAGTCTCCTTGTCTTGGATGGCTACTCATCTATACGATTGTTGTTTAACCTTTAAAGCTGCATTTGCGTTGGGGAATGGTGAACACTCGTGGAGTGCGATGAGTACAAAGCGCAACTTAAGGGCAGCGAAGCCGTCCCAAAGGAGCTAGAAACGGTATGAATCACCAAGATTTAGTTCGAGTATACTGATCTGAATATTAATTGATCTGTTAACTGGCAAAGTCTGTCTTAGGAAGGATAGACAAAGTAAGTTGAAAGGCTCTAAAAAACTCCCCAACTGGATAAATCGATTTTAGAGCTGATTCGTAAACAAAAGCTTAAGCCCTCAATCACTTGACCATAAGACGAATCAATGAGCCATAAATCATAGCTTCGCTCACCTGGGTGTACAAATCACAATCTTTGCTCAAGCGCCAAATCAGTCTGTATAAAAGAACTAAAATAGCTTATGATTTTTTTATAAACTAATAGAGCATTACTCATAATAGTGTTAATAATTTATGAGCAACGCTTGAGATAAAATCTGAGATTAATCGCTTCAGCTAACAAAAGAAAGCTATATTTTTACTTGAAAAAATCTTTATATAACTTAACAAAAATAGATTGAAAAATACAAAAAATTCATGTAAAACCTGATCGTAAGAGTTAGGGAAAGTTTCTCTTTGATTAAGCCATCTCCCTGAGGAAGATGGTTATTCCTAATTTTGGTGTGAGGCAAATTAAAACAGAACAAAATCCTGAATAAGGAGATTCCAGCAATCAGAGAGAAGGTATTCGGCAAAAATCCATGAAAACAGCAAAATTCTCAATTTTTAGTAGTTGAGAGATTTTGCAATCTGTACATTCGTTTTACAAACAAAATAGCCATGACCACAATTTTAAGAAGAAGCGAAAGCGGTAGCCTGTGGGAACGGTTTTGTGAATGGATTACCAGCACCAATAACAGACTTTATATCGGCTGGTTCGGTGTTTTAATGATTCCAACGCTGTTGACTGCAACCATCTGTTTCATTATTGCCTTTATTGCAGCACCACCAGTTGATATCGATGGTATTCGCGAACCAGTATCTGGTTCTTTGTTATACGGTAACAACATCATTACTGGTGCAATTGTACCCACATCCAATGCAATTGGCTTGCACTTTTACCCGATTTGGGAAGCTGCTTCCCTCGATGAATGGCTTTACAACGGTGGGCCTTATGAGCTAATTGTTTTCCATTTCCTCATCGGCATTTTCTGCTGGATGGGACGGCAATGGGAACTGAGCTACCGCTTGGGTATGCGTCCTTGGATCTGCGTTGCTTACTCTGCTCCTGTAGCTGCTGCTACCTCCGTATTTTTAATTTATCCAATTGGGCAAGGCAGTTTCTCTGACGGAATGCCTTTGGGCATTAGCGGTACGTTCAACTTCATGTTAGTGTTCCAAGCGGAGCATAACATTCTCATGCACCCCTTCCATCAACTCGGTGTAGCCGGTGTGTTTGGTGGTGCGCTGTTCTGTGCGATGCATGGTTCTTTGGTGACTTCCTCCCTGGTGCGGGAAACCACTGAGAACGAATCCCAAAACTACGGATACAAATTTGGCCAAGAACACGAAACCTACAATATCGTGGCTGCTCACGGTTACTTTGGCCGGTTAATCTGGCAATATGCCAGCTTTAACAATTCTCGTTCCTTACACTTCTTCTTGGCAGCTTGGCCTGTAGTTTGTATCTGGCTAACGGCGTTGGGCATCAGCACAATGGCGTTCAACTTGAACGGGTTCAACTTTAACCAATCAATTCTTGATTCCCACGGTCGTGTAGTCAATACCTGGGCAGATGTGCTGAACCGCGCCAACCTGGGTATAGAAGTGATGCACGAACGTAATGCTCACAACTTCCCGTTAGATTTGGCTGCTGGTGAAACTGTACCTGTGGCGATGAACGCTCCTGTAATGAATGGATAATCCCCTCCTCCTCCCTAAATGATGAAAAGCGCCCTCTACTTTGAGAGCGCTTTTTTTAGTGAAAGCCTCAGAACCTTAATTTCTTAAAGAAATCGAGGTTCTAGTTTTTTTAGTTTTTCACGAATGATTTAGGACTGCTATATAACCTTCTGTTGATGGACAAAGTTATTCCATTAAGACTTAAACACTTGAAAATGGGCAATAGATAAATTTCTTATAAAGATTTATCTTGCGAATGAAAATGAAATTATATGGTGCATCAGAGTACAATTGCTAAATTGTGACCAGTTTATAGTACTGAATCTTCAGATTTTAGATTTTTAGCGCTAAATTCAATCTAAAATCACCCATCCAAAACAACAATGACAGACCTAACCCCTAACTCTAGTTTTAGTTTGACACTCCGCCTTGAGATTCCCAACCGTATTGGGATGTTAGCTAGCGTTACTAAGGCGATCGCCACTAGTGGTGGTAATTTTGGTCAGATTGATTTAATCGAGCAAACCAGAGCTGTTTCCATTCGCGATATTACCGTTGATGCCGCAAGTACCGAACACGCGGAAACAATTGTACAAGCAGTAAAGGCTTTACCAGACATTAAAGTTCTGGATGTTTATGACCGCACTTTTAATCTGCATCGTGGCGGTAAAATCAGCATCATCAGCAGAATTAGCCTCAAAAGCGTGTCTGACTTAGCAATGGCATACACGCCTGGAGTTGGACGTGTTTGTAATGCGATCGCTCAAAACCCAGAAGAAGTTTACAACTTAACTATTAAACAAAATACGGTTGCAATTGTGACTGATGGCAGTGCAGTTTTGGGATTGGGAAATCTAGGCCCAGAGGCTGCCCTACCAGTCATGGAAGGTAAAGCCATGCTTTTTAAAGAATTTGCTGGTATCGATGCTTTCCCTATCTGTCTTGCAACCCAAGATACAGATGAAATTGTCCGTACTGTAAAAAATATTGCCCCTGTATTTGGAGGCGTGAATTTAGAAGATATTGCTGCCCCTCGCTGCTTTGAGATCGAACAAAAACTGCGACGGGAGTTAGATATTCCTGTTTTTCATGACGATCAGCATGGCACAGCGATTGTTACCTTAGCAGCGCTGTTTAACTCACTGAAATTGGTACATAAGTCAATGGAGGAAATCCGCATCGTTATTAATGGTGCTGGGGCGGCTGGAATTGCGATCGCTCGTTTACTGCACAAAGCTGGGGCAGAAAAAATTTGGATGTGTGACTCTAAAGGAATTCTCTCTACTAGTCGCACCGATTTAACAGAAGAAAAACGCGAATTTGCTGTCAAAGCCCAGGGTACTCTTGCAGGTGCAATGCAAGGGGCTGATGTATTTATCGGTGTGAGCGTACCAGGAGTATTAACACCGGAAATGGTGCGTTCAATGGCGAAAGATCCAATTGTGTTTGCAATGGCAAATCCAATTCCTGAAATTCAGCCAGAATTAGTTAACAAAGAAGTTGCCGTCATGGCCACCGGTAGAAGTGACTACCCAAATCAAATTAATAACGTTCTAGCTTTTCCTGGAGTGTTTCGCGGTGCGTTAGATTGTCGCGCAGAGACGATTACCACCTCAATGTATTTAGAAGCAGCAAGTGCGATCGCTTCTTTAGTCAAACCATCAGATTTAGACAGGGAACACATCATTCCTTCTGTATTTGATGAGCGAGTCGCCACTACTGTTGCTGCTGCTGTGCAACGGGCAGCACGCCAAGATGGAATTGCTCGTAGTTAACTAAGCAATAGAGTAGCGATGCAGTATTTATAAATTTTTGGTGCGGTAAGACAAGGGAGAGGGGAAACGCTTCGCTGAATTAAAAGTTAAAAATTAAAAATGAAGATTGAATTTTTAATTTTTCATTCCGAAGGTGTCCTCCTTCTCTTCCAATTTGAAGATTACTGACTTGGTGTTCTAGGCAATCATAAGCACCACGTTACCGACTGTGCGATCGCTTCTTACTAAGATGCTAAAACTGGCAAAAACTAGAATATGTAATACTTTGAGCTAACAAAACCATGCTAAAAGTGTATAAAATTTTTATAAATTTAGAAAAATTAGCCATGTATTTACTGTCAAAAAAGTAAATTTTATACTAGGTTGCAGTCAAAGATAGTACTTCCCTCACCCCCTGCCCCTCTCCCAAATTGGGAGAGGGGAGGGTGGTTTCATACAAACACCAGAAAAATTAATTAGTCCCTTCCCACCCAGAGATATTTATGTTAACGAGGCGTTGCTGATTTGAAGTATGAATCCAAGTGTAGAGACGCGAAATTTCGCGTCTCTACAAGGGTTTCAGAATCACACCAAATCATTTTCATACATGGATTCAGCAACACCGTTAACGAACCACAAAGGACACATAGACGCGCAAGCGGTGAGACCAGCCCCCCAGAAGGCGGTCTCCGTCACGTAGACGCGCAGCGGTGAGGGGGTCGCAGTCTTGGACGCCACGTGCTTTATGCCGGGAGACCCGTCCACCGCAGTGGCTCCGCTTCCCGTCACGATTGCGAACCCCCGTACGCCGTAAGGCGTTCCCGCAGGGTACCCGGGCTTCCCGTCAGGGTAGGGGGACTGGCGTAGACGCGCTTTACTCGGCTTCTCGTAGAGTACCCGGAGGGCTTCGGTGCAGGGTAGAACACAAAGAGTTTAAGAAGTTGGTAGGGATTCAAATTTTTATTGGGTCGTATGAAACCACCCTGCTTTTCCCCCTTCCCTTGTCTCATTTCAAGCGTTGTTATAAAAAACCTACACTTTCAGCTATCCCCCATCTCCCTCAGAGGTCTAATTTTCTCTTTTCCCTTCCGTTGATTGCTTCTGTTTTGGTACTACCAGCACTTTATCAACGCGGTTGCCATCCATATCCATCACTTCAAAGCGCATACCCTGCCATTCAAAATGATCTGCTGCTGCGGGAATGCGACCGAGATGAGTAATGACAAAACCACCCAATGTTTGATAGTTACCTTGATGGTCTCGTAGATATTCTTCGAGGTCGAAAAGCTCAAAAAATTCTTCTACAGATAACATGCCATCCAATAACCAAGAACCATCCTCTCGTTGCACGGCTTGGGGATTTTCCAATTCATCGGCAGTAGGAACATCACCGACAATTTCAATCATGACGTCATTGAGAGTCACTAATCCTTGAATTACACCGTATTCATCCACTACCAGCGCCATGTGAGTGACGGTTTGCTTGAACAACTCCAAAACTTTCAAGCCACGGGTGCTTTCGGGCACAAACACGGGCTGCTTCAATCCCACTGTCAAATCCAACTCTTCGCCACACAAACTTCGGGCTAATAAATCAGTGACAGGGATAACACCGAGAACATTATCTAGCCCCCCCTGACAAACCGGATACCGAGAATAGCCACTCTCAATCACCTTCTGGCGATTTTCTGCTAGGGAGTCCTCCAAGTCTAACCAAACAATATCCGGACGCGGTGTCATAAAAGAACTTACAGGGCGATCGCCTAAACGAAACACTCGCTCCACCATATCTTGTTCTGCTTCCTCAAAGGTTCCCTCTTCTGTGCCTTGCTCGATTAAAACTCGAATTTCTTCCTCTGTTACTTGTGGCTCAGTGGATGGTCTAATGCCCAAAATTCGCAATACTGCATCAGTAGAAATACTTAGTAAATAAACTATAGGGGAACCAATTGTTGCCAACATTCGCATAGGGATAGCAACAATAGAAGCAATAGGTTCTGGGTGATTTAATGCCACTCGCTTAGGAACCAATTCACCAATAATCAAGGTAAAATAAGTAAGAATTAATACTGAAATCACGGTGGCGATCGCATCAGCATAAGGCGTTAACCAGGGGAGTAGACCCAAAATAGGCTCTAGTCTCCTAACTATGGTCGATTCAGCAAAAGCACCGGACAAAATACCAAGGAGAGTTATCCCTATCTGAACAGTAGCTAAAAATTTGTTCGGAGAAGAAGCCAATTCTAAGGCAACACGAGCCTTTTGATCTCCCCGTTCGGCAAGCTGTTGCAGACGTACCTTTCGTGCAGAGACAATAGCCAACTCTGACATGACAAACACGCTGTTGGCAAGGATTAGTAGGAAAATAATTAAAATTTCGACAGTTGGTGACATTCTTAAAAATTGCCGATGTTAGCGGCAAACTGCATTTAAGTTGAATCTGCTAGTATCTAGTATCTAAGATGTTTATAGACAACATTCTGAAATATATAGAAAACCAACCATTAGTAATTATTCATAAGTGATTTGTCAGTAGAGAAAACTGTTTACGTATACGAACTGTAAGTTTCAGTCGTAATTGTACTAAGGACTAGGGTCTTTCGAGCAAGATCAATAGGATTGTTGACATTTTTAAAATAGTTGAAGTAGGCGCTATGATTGTGGATCGCTGGTCAGAACGACTCCCACCTGTTTAAGAACTTATGGCATTTTCTTCCATTGTGCGCGCCCTAGGGCGATCGCCACTTACCAGTGAACTTCTCTCCAAGCTAAATCGGCAACAAGATTTACGTTTGAATGGTATTCCCAGGCTACCAAAAGGCTTGGTCACTTCAGCTTTGGCTCAAACTGAGGGACAGAATTTGTTTGTGGTCTGTGCCACTCTGGAAGAAGCCGGACGCTGGACAGCGCAGTTGGAAGCGATGGGGTGGCAAACCGTGCATTTTTACCCAACCTCTGAGGCGTCCCCTTACGAACCTTTTGATCCCGAAACTGAAATGACTTGGGGGCAAATGCAAGTCTTGGCGGACTTAGTCAAGAGTCAAGAGTCAATAGTCAATAGTCCAAAAATTACTAATTTGGCTATTGTCGCTACTCACGCATCGCTACAACCTCACCTGCCACCACCAGAAGCTTTTCAGCCATTCTGTCTTACCCTCAAACGGGGTATGGAATTTGATTTGGATAGCTTTAGTGAAAAAATAGCTAGTCTGGGGTATGAACGAGTTCCACTGGTAGAAACAGAAGGACAGTGGAGTCGGCGCGGTGATATAGTTGACGTGTTTCCGGTGTCTTCGGAGTTGCCAGTCCGTTTGGAATGGTTCGGTGACGAAATTGAGCAAATTCGAGAATTTGATCCAGCAACTCAACGTTCTGCTTTAGATAAAATTGAGCAGCTAATTCTCACTCCCACTAGCTTTGCTCCCGTGGTGATGGCAGCGTTGAGTGGGGAGAGTTTAGAAACCGTCAAAACTTACCTTTGCGCCACCGAACAAGAACAGATTGATGCAGGTACATCTTTAGAGGGTAGCCGCCGCTTTTTGGGTTTAGGTTTCACGCAACCAGCTTCCTTATTAGATTATTTACCAGAAAATACTCTGGTTGCTATTGACGAGCCAGAACAGTGTCACGCTCACAGCGATCGCTGGGTGGAAAATGCCGAGGAACAGTGGCTAACTCTGGGGAGTAGGGGAGCAGATGAGCAGGAAGACCGCAACATAGAAGAAGCTTTGATTGCATTACCCAAAGTTCATCGTTGGTTTGATGATTGTCTGAGTGCTGCACAGGCATTTAAAAAACTATATTTATCAGAACTAGCTGAGGAAAATCAAGGTATCAATCTTGCCAGTCGATCTGTACCAGCAACACCGCACTCCTTTGCTAAAACCGCAGAAACACTACGACAGGAGCGCGATCGCAATTTCTCGATTTGGTTAATTTCGGCACAACCGAGCCGTTCTGTGTCTCTGTTGCAAGAACACGACTGTCCAGCCCAGTTTATCCCCAACCCCCGCGACTATCAAGCGATTGATAAGCTACAAATTAATCACGTACCAGTCGCCCTAAAATATTCCGGTCTGGCTGAATTAGAAGGTTTCATTTTACCTACTTTCCGGATCGTTATTGTCACTGACCGCGAATTTTACGGGCAGCATAGCCTAGCAACTTTTGGCTATGTCCGCAAGCGTCGCAAAGCTGGTTCTAAACAAGTAGATCCCAACAAACTGCGTCCCGGCGATTATGTGGTGCACAGAAACCACGGGGTCGGTAAATTCCTCAGACTCGAAAGTCTCACACTTAACAACGAAACTCGCGATTATTTGGTGGTGCAATACGCCGATGGTTTATTGCGGGTAGCAGCCGATCAAGTCAACGCTTTGTCGCGGTTTCGTACGACGACCGAGAAGCCACCAGAACTAAATAAAATGACTGGTAAGGCTTGGGAAAATACCAAGAACAAAGTCCGCAAAGCAATTAAGAAACTGGCGGTGGACTTGCTTAAGTTATACGCAGCGCGATCGCAACAAAAGGGTTTTGCCTTTCCGGCAGATATGCCTTGGCAGCAAGAACTGGAGGACTCGTTCCCTTACCAACCCACAACCGATCAGCTCAAAGCTGTGCAAGATGTCAAACGGGACATGGAAAGCGATCGCCCGATGGATCGCTTAGTGTGTGGCGATGTCGGTTTTGGTAAAACTGAAGTAGCTATTCGCGCGATATTTAAAGCTGTCACCGCCGGTAAACAGGTGGCACTCCTTGCACCTACTACAATTTTAACGCAACAACACTACCACACCCTTAAAGAACGCTTTGCGCCCTACCCCGTTAATGTTGGGTTACTCAACCGCTTCCGCAGTCCCCAAGAACGCCGTGAAATTCAAAAACGATTGGCAACGGGTGAGTTGGATGTAGTTGTGGGTACGCACCAACTTTTGGGCAAAGAGGTTAATTTCAAAGAATTGGGACTGTTGGTGGTGGATGAAGAACAGCGGTTTGGGGTGAACCAGAAAGAGAAAATTAAAACCCTGAAAACTCAAATTGATGTGCTTACCCTCTCGGCTACACCCATTCCCCGCACCTTGTATATGTCTTTGTCGGGTATCCGGGAAATGAGTTTGATTACTACACCGCCACCATCCCGGCGTCCGATTAAAACTCACCTCGCACCGACGAACCCGGAAACAGTTCGCAGCGCTATTCGCCAAGAACTCGACAGAGGCGGACAGGTGTTTTATGTAGTGCCGCGTGTGGAGGGTATTGAAGAAACAGCCAGCGAATTGCGGGAGATGATCGGGGGTGCGAGAATTGCGATCGCTCACGGACAAATGGAAGAAGGTGAGTTAGAAGCAACCATGCTTTCTTTCAGTAATGCCGAAGCAGATATCTTAGTTTGTACCACGATTATTGAATCTGGTTTAGATATCCCGCGCGTCAACACAATTTTGATTGAAGATGCCCACCGCTTCGGCTTAGCGCAGTTATACCAGCTGCGGGGACGTGTGGGACGTGCGGGAATTCAAGCTCACGCTTGGCTATTTTACCCCAAACAACGATCGTTATCCGATGCCGCCCGGCAACGCTTGCGAGCAATACAGGAATTTACCCAATTGGGTTCCGGGTATCAATTAGCAATGCGCGATATGGAAATTCGCGGAGTTGGTAACTTGCTGGGTGCAGAACAATCCGGTCAAATGGATGCAATCGGCTTCGATTTATACATGGAAATGCTAGAAGAGTCGATTCGGGAAATCCGAGGACAAGAAATACCCAAAGTTGACGATACTCAAATTGATCTCAATCTCACAGCATTTATTCCCGCAGATTACATCCCCGATATTGAACAAAAGATGAGTGCTTACCGTGCGGTTGCTGCTGCCAAATCTAAAGAAGAATTACAACAAATTGCCGCTGAGTGGAACGATCGTTACGGTGCAATTCCCAAACCTGCAAATCAACTATTGCGGGTAATGGAATTGAAACAACTGGCGAAAAAGCTAGGCTTTAGCCGCATTAAACCAGAAGCCAAACAGCACGTTGTTTTAGAAACGCCAATGGAAGAACCCGCTTGGAACTTGTTAGCGGGAAATCTACCAGAAAATCTCAAATCTCGCTTTGTTTACTCACCAGGGAAAGTGACAGTGCGCGGTTTGGCAGTACTCAAAGCAGATCAGCAGTTGCAAAACCTGATTGATGCATTTGAAAAAATGCAAGGCGCGGTTGTAGAAGCGGCGGTTGTTTAAGATAATTGTAGAGATGTAATGTTCCTTGCGTCTCTACAATCCTATATTCCCAATCTCAAATTCTTAAAGTCAATATCAGAGATAAAGAAAGGAGAACCTAAAGCCCCCAAGACATTACCTGTTAAACAAAGCCAAGTAATTGAAGAAATCACTCAAGAAAACACTGAAAGCTTTTTGAAAAAATTTGCATGGGCAGCTAAAAGTGATTTGTGTGAAGAGGGAGGCGTGCTAAACACTCAGTGGAAAAAATGGGCTGATCTCAATAAGTTATGCCGTAACACACGCTACTTAATATAGTGAGCTAAAAATATTTTTCCCCTCCCCGCAAGCGAGGAGGGGCTAGGGGTGAGGTTCAACCCTACAACTGCTTCACCTCAGAAACCAATTTCGCCACCATATCTTTCGCACTACCAAAAAGCATCGTGGTTTTATCTTTGTAGAACAACTCATTATCTACACCAGCAAAACCTGTACTCATACCGCGCTTAATCACAATCGTCTGCTTCGCCCTATCTACCTCCAAAATCGGCATCCCGTAAATTGGACTGTTGGCATCACTCCGCGCGGCTGGGTTCACCACATCATTTGCCCCAATTACCAGCGCTACATCCGTCTGCTCAAACTGGGGGTTGATATCTTCCATATCATACAGTTGCTCATAGGGCACATTCGCCTCTGCTAGCAACACATTCATATGTCCCGGCATTCTTCCAGCGACAGGGTGAATAGCATATTTCACTTCAACGCCCATCCGTTCGAGCTGATCTGCCAACTCGCGTACGCTGTGCTGTGCTTGCGCTACCGCCATCCCGTACCCAGGAACAATCACCACAGAACGGGCATAACCCAACATCATTGCGCCTTCTTCTGGGTCGATGCTGCGGACGGTTGTATCAGTTATACCACTGCTTCCACCCGCAACTGCACTTCCACCACTGCCAAAAGCACCGAATAGAACGCTGATCAAAGAGCGATTCATCGCTTTACACATGATCTCGGTCAGAATAATACCCGATGCTCCCACCAATGCACCAGCAATGATTAGCATATTGTTCATCACCACAAAACCAGCGGCGGCTGCGGCTAAACCAGAGAATGAGTTCAACAGTGAAATGACCACTGGCATATCGCCACCACCAATAGGGATGACGAACATTACACCCAAGACTAAAGAAACTGCAACTATCCCTAAAAATGCGGTCAGGTTATGGGGTTCCATGAGTAAAAAGGCACTGCCGACCACATAGGAACCCAACAGCAAGGCGTTGATTGGTTGCTGTAAGGGAAATGTAATCGGGGAACCGCTCATAATGCCTTGCAGTTTGGCAAAGGCAATCATACTACCCGTGAAGGTGACACCACCGATTAACACATCCAACAACATGGAAATGTTGGCATCTAAGGGTACAGTCTCAGCATGTTGCAGCAACCGCCAAAATTCAGCGACGGCAACAAGTGCAGAAGCAGCACCACCCAGTCCGTTGAGTAAACCCACCATTTGGGGCATATCCGTCATTTGAACTTTATAGGCGGCGATCGCACCTAGTACCGATCCAATTGCCAACCCCAACAAAATCATTTCGTAGTTCAACACATGCTGATCCAGCAGTGTTGCTGCGATCGCCAACAGCATGCCCACAGCGGCTACAACATTACCTTGCCGTGCTGTAGCAGGGGAACCCAGCTGTTTCAAACCCAGAATAAATAAAGATGCAGCGACTAAATACGTCAGCTGAATTCCAGTTGGAAGAAAGTCAGTCATAATTTAGCGGTAATTGGTAATAGTTGATTGTTAGTAGTTAGTAGTTAGTAGTTAGTAGTTGGTTATTAACCACTAACCACTATCCACTAACCACTAACTTGCTTTTTTCTTAAACATTTGCAACATCCGGTCTGTGACTAGGAAACCACCCACCACGTTGATGGTTGCCAGTACCACGGCTATCAAACCGAGAATGACTGACACATTCCACTCTTTCGCACCGGAAGCTACAATCGCCCCTAATACAGCAATGCCAGAAATCGCGTTTGAGCCTGACATCAAGGGCGTATGTAAAGTTGGCGGTACTTTGTTGATGACTTCAAATCCGGTAAACGATGCCAAAACAAATACGAACAAAGCCGCAATTAATGCTTCTGTCATGTATTTACAAACTCCTGTAATTTATTTCTTGGTGTCTTAGTGCCTTGGTGAGTCCACTTGCCGTCTTGGACGCCACATGCTTTATGCCGGGAGACCCGTCACTGCAGTGGCTCCGCTTCCCGTCACGTAGACGCGCTTTACTCGGCTTCTCGTAGAGTACCCGGAGGGCTTCCCGTAAGGGTAGGCAAAGTGGCGAACCCGAAGGGTGGTTAATTTAAAGAAGTTAAACCACTAAGACACCAAGACACTAAGGAAACTTCAGTGCTTAACTAACTGGTGACTGTTGAGCGCTAATAGCTTGCAGCGCCTCTTTTATCCGTGAAGAGCGAATTTCACCAGCATGGGTAATGCAAGCTGCATCAATGATGTCGTCAGCAAAGTCAATCTGCACAGCTTTGTCTTTTATTAGCAGTTGCATTAAGGATGTCAAATTCTTGGCATACAATTGGCTAGCGTGGACTGGCATTGAGGATGGTAAATTAATCGGGCCGATAATGGTGACGCCGTGCATGACAATATCTTTGCCGGGATCGGTGCAGGCACAGTTACCACCTTGTTCGGCAGCAATGTCTACTATTACCGAACCTGTTTTCATCTGCTTTACCATCTCTTCGGTGACTAGAAGAGGTGCTTTTTTACCAGGAACTTGGGCAGTGGTAATGACAACATCAGCATTCTTGATGTGTTCGGTGACAACTTCCTGGGTGCGCTTTTTGCTGGCTTCGGAAATTTCTTTGGCGTAACCGCCAGCAGCGGTTGTTTCTTCATCCAATTTGATTTCTACAAATTTTGCCCCGAGGCTTTGCACTTCTTCTTTGACGGCGGGGCGGATATCAAAAGCTTCTACCAACGATCCCAAGCGTCTGGCGGTGGCTATTGCTTGCAAACCAGCCACACCAGCACCCATGATAAATACTTTTGCAGGGGCGATCGTGCCAGCAGCTGTTGTCAGCATGGGGAAATATTTAGGTAATGCTGCTGCGGCAATTAATACGGCTTTATAACCTGCTATTGACGCTTGCGACGACAAAGCATCCATACTCTGCGCCCTCGTGGTGCGGGGAATCATTTCCATGCTGAAAGCAGTTACTTTGCGTTCTGCCAATCGCTGCGCTACGATTGGATTTCCTAAAGGATTGAGAAAGCTAATCAGTACAGCGCCTTCTTTGAGCAAGTCAATTTCTGAACGCCCATCTTCTCGCTCTTGTGGTGGGCTGACTTTGAGCAAAATGTCTGCTTCACCCCATAATCTGCCACTATCGTTAATAATTGTGGCTCCTGCGGCTTCATAGGCAGTATCATTAAAAAAAGCTCGCTCTCCCGCACCAGCTTCTACCCAAATCTCTAAACCTTGCTTTACCAATCGCGCTACAGTATCGGGAATTAATGCCACACGACGTTCACAAACTTCTATTTCTTTAGCAACTGCTATTCTCATGCAATCTCCTTGAGATTAATACTTCTGTGCAAGCTGTGAAATCTTTCTGATGAGTAAATAGACGCACTCTTAGCAATTCACCAACCCAAAAGCGATCGGCGTTGGTTAAAGGTAAAGGAGCAAACCTTTCTCCCTTAACCATTTCCTCTTAACTCATCTGCCAAAGTTGATTTGGCGGACTGGTGAGCGTATGGGCGGGGGCTATCGGCTATTGGCTTTTCGTGTTGATTGCACCTACGCTTTCCCACTCTACCTATCCAGGCTAAGCCTGACTGTGCCGCTCATGGATGTCACAATTACAGATACTTGCTTTTATGGGTTATTTATTGCACATCCTATGCCGATCCCCAAGTTTTACATCTGTGTCTTCAACTTCTTTTAGGGATTGAAAACTATTGTTGTGCGTTGTTTACATTGTGCAATATCGATTAATTTCCCACAAACTAAATCCTCAAATATTTAGAATTATTTTTGTTGATGAGCAATGCTTGTTGTAACCAATCTAGCCCAATTACACTCGCGATCGCTCTATTTAATAGCTTAATTTTTATAACAAAAATCTTAATTTTAGATAAACTTATAAATATTCGGAAACATCATCTTATTTAAAGTGTGTTTTACATCTAGTGGAATCACTGTCAAGCTAGTCATCATAAAGTCTTGCATTTCTCTAAAGTCATAGCTTGTTCAAATAATTTACGTAATAAAATATACTAATAATTCAATAATTATTCTGACGAATTCTTATGATGAATCCAGAACAGATGGCACTTTTGTTCAAGATTTTACGTCTATAGTGAGAAAGTCAGTAGTAAAGTTTATTTACGAACATTTACTCCCAGCTACTGAGACAAAACACCAATTTCTGCAACAGGAGCTTAACTATGCAACGTTTACTTTCTACTTTAGTTGTGACTGGCTGTTTGCTGACAGGGCTACCAGCCATTAGCTTGGCACAGAGTTTGCCAGGCTTTACACTGTGGAGCGGTGTCAAAAGCGAAAATCAACTGCCCTTCCGATTAGATTTTGGCGGTCAAACCAATGCTTGGGATAGATATCGTTTGAGAATCCCCGCCAAAAGGATGAAATTCGCCGCTTCCCAATTTGTTGTTAACTATCCTCAATACTATAAAGGAACCTTAGATCCCAAGAAGATTGAGGTACGGGTAAAAGACAAAAAAGTGCCACTGTCTGATGTGAAATGGGATAAGGAAAATCGTGTGGTTGAAATTTACCCTCAAGAGCCTGTACCAGCAGGTAGCGACGTTGAACTGATATTCTCTAATGTCAAAAACCCAGCTTTTGGCGGCATGTTCTATTGGAACTGCTCAATTCAAACCCCTGGTGATGTACCCTTAGCTCGTTACTTGGGAACCTGGATTCTTAGTATTAGTTAGTCAATGGTCATTAGTCATTGGTCATTAGTAAAACACTCTTAACTTTGGACTCTTGACTATTTTGCAACCATTTTTACTTTTTTATCACAAAACGTGATAAGATTATAGATTGTGGCTTTTTTTATAAAAAATTGCTGGAGAGGATAAAAGTATGCGAAGAACTTTAGAGGGAACTAACCGAAAAAGAAAAAGGACTTCTGGTTTTCGTGCCAGAATGCGAACACCAGACGGTAGAAACGTTATTCGGGCAAGAAGAAAAAGAGGACGTTATCGCCTCAGCGTTTAGGGTAGGGAATTTAAACAGTAGCGGTGGCTTTGCCCAAAGCAAATCGGCTTAAATCTCGAAAAGATTTCCAGGCAGTTTTCCGGGAAGGCATTCGTCGTCATGGTTTTTATTTAACGTTGAGAGCCTTACGACCGTCAAATTTGAAAAAGCCTTCTGTGGATGCTGCCGAGCATATTGCACTATCAACAGACTCAGTTGATCTTGTTCCTACCCGAATTGGTATTTCGATTAGTACCAAAGTCAGCAAACGGGCAGTAATTCGTAACCGCCTGAAGCGGCAAATATCAGCAGCTTTACATCAGTTGTTGCCCAAATTGTCGCCAGGATGGCGACTAGTGGTGGTTGTAAAGCCAACCGCAGCAGAATCTGAGTGCGTAACCCAACAATTTCTGCAAGAATTAGAGCAGTTGTTGGCACAAACTGAGGTATTAAATGGGCATTCGTGAAGAAGTTTATTTTGAAGGCGGCCCCCATATAGGGGATTTGATAATAAACATACTTATTGGGTTGACTATTGTGGGTTTACCACTGACAGTTGGGGCAATTGTCAGAGCATTGTGGCTGCGTTATCGCATCACCGATCGCCGAGTTTCTGTAACTGGAGGTTGGAGAGGACGCGATCGCAGCGATGTTATTTACTCAGAAGTTGTCAAAATTGTCAAAGTTCCCCGTGGCATAGGCTTATGGGGAGATATGGTACTCACCCTCAGAGATGGTAGTCGTCTAGAACTGCGGGCTATTCCAAAGTTCCGGGAAATTTATGATTACATCAGTGAAAGAGTCGCCGCCAAAAATCCCAATTTTAGTGGTGCTGCGAAGAAATGATGGGGAGATTGGGTGAGGGGGAGATGGGGAGAATTTATCAGCTACTTTCCCCCACTCTCCCCCTCCTACCCTCCCCCACTCCTCTTTTAATGTGCGGCTATCCGTAGTTGAACTATAGTCGCAGACGAATCCTGATTTAGATACATTAGATCCAGTCTGCCAATTTTGGAATTCTTGTTGGTAGTTGGTTGTTGGTTGTTCCATAAACGCGCTAGGGGCTTCCCGCAAGAACAAACAACAAACAACAGAATTTAAAATCGGTAGTAAATTTACATTACCTCAGGTTGAATTCAGAATAATGGATTTTGGTATCGGGTTTCTCTCGAACAACGTAATGTTGCCAATCATAGACTTGTTCTATAGCATTCTGCCAAGCTATGGATTGGCGATCGTTGCCTTGACTTTAATAATTCGTTTTGCGCTTTATCCTCTCAGTGCTGGCTCAATTCGCAATATGCGACGGATGCGAATTGTCCAACCTTTGATGCAAAAGCGAATGCAAGAAATCAAAGAACGCTATAAGGACGATCCGCAAAAGCAGCAGGAAGAAATGCTCAGTGTCCAGAAAGAATTTGGCAATCCCCTTGCTGGATGTTTGCCACTTCTTTTACAAATGCCGGTTTTGCTAGCATTGTTTGCTACTTTGCGGGGTTCACCTTTTGCCAGCGTTAACTACTCCGTCAACCTGCAAATCCTTCCTGCCGAACAAATCGAACGAATTCAACCCCAGGCCTTTGCTACTCCCCCCCAAAACATTTACGTCGCTGATGGGGAACATGTTAAGGTAACTGCTATCCTGCCTGGAGGCAATAAATTAGCCGTAGGAGAACACACTAAGATTCAATATCAGACTCTTGAGGGCAAGCCTTTTCAGGCAGTATTGGCAGAACACCCAGATACTAATTTGGTTCCCCAATGGAAAGTTATTAAAGGGGAAGAAAGAATCAAAATTGACCCTGAAGGCAATATCGAAGCCTTACAGCCAGGGGATGTTACTATTCAGGGAACAATTCCCGGACTAGCAGCAGATCAAGGGTTTTTATTCATTGATGCCTTGGGTAGAGTTGGGGCTATTGATCCTGATGGCACTGTACATTGGGATATCGTGGCGATGGTAGTGCTATTTGGGATTACCCTTTACGTCAGCCAAGTGCTTTCCGGGCAAAATTCCAGTGGTGGCAACCCCCAACAAGATACAGTCAACAAAATCACGCCCGTGATCTTTTCAGGGATGTTTTTGTTCTTCCCTCTGCCAGCTGGGGTGCTGATGTATATGGTGATTGGTAATATTTTCCAAACTCTGCAAACTTATATTCTTTCTCGCGAACCCCTACCAGAGGAACTACAAAAAATAGTAGACTCCCAGGAGAAAGAAGCAGAAGCACAACAAAAAACGCTGCCGTTTGAGCCAAAAAGTTCTAAGAAAAAGGCCGCAGGTTGATGATGATCGACACTCGGATGCAACGAGGGCAGCAGTGGTTAAAAACACTGCTGCAATTAACTGGAATCAATACTGAAATTCAGGCTGAGTTAGAAGCAGCTGCAATTACTGAGGGCGAGTCAACTGAACCAGATAACTACTGGTTGATAATTGATGAAATCAATATGATGCCCGAACAAATTCAGGTTTTAATCGGGCCTGGTGGTGTAGTACTAGATGCTATTCAGTATTTAGCGAATTCTGTTCTTAACTTAAATCAACCACCAGAAGAGCAAGCCTCTTACACAATTGAATTGAACGGCTACCGCGTTAAGCGACAAGCAGAAATTCGCGCGATCGCCCAAGCAGCTGCGATGCAAGCGCGTACAACAGGTAAAGAAGTGGAAATCAAATCTCTCAGTTCAGCTGAACGTCGCCAAATCCACACCTTCTTGAAAGAATTTGGGGATTTAGAAACCTTCAGCAGAGGCAAAGAGCCGCATCGCAATCTGGTTGTACGTCCCGCATTGCCAGAATAAGTAGGGGCGAAGCATTTGAATATATATCTTTCCATTGAACTAAAAATATTGTTATACAAATGCTTCGCCCCTACAGTAGTTGGTAGTCAATCTCCTCCGCTTCGCTACGGGGAGTCCAGGTCAAGAGTCCATAGTCAAGAGTCAAGAGTTTTTTACTAGTGACCAATGACCAATGACTATTGACTATTGACTGCGCCGAAGGCGGCCAAAAACTAATAAATCATCACTGCCGCAAAAAGTTATTAAAATCGGTATTTATTAGCGATAAAACTAAATCGCAAAAAAGTTAGACTAGAGAAGTATTATCAGCAAAATTGCTGATAAAGAAAGACAATTTTTCGTGAGGATGTCTCACAAATCCTATGGACGCGATTTACATTCCGCAGCTAACCAAAGCGCCGGAGCGAACAGAGGAAATTCAGGTGAAAGAGTTCCTGCCTGATTTGGATACCTTAACACCAGTTCGCGGTCGCATTCGCGTGCAGCATCGTGGCAATTACCTGGAAGTGTCTGGTCAAGCGGAAACAATTATTACTTGTACCTGCAACCGCTGTTTGCAAAACTACAATCATCGCTTGGTGGTTGATACTTCCGAAATCATCTGGCTAGACGAAGCCGCCGAACAAGAACAAGCCTTGCCCTTGGAGCGCGAAGTCGCTGTGGAAGATTTAGTGGAAACTTTATCACCCTATGGGTATTTCGACCCTGGCGAATGGCTATACGAGCAAGTGTGCCTAGAAATTCCTCAGCGCCAGCTTTGCGATGTCAATTGTTCTGGTATCCAACCAAGTAAACCAGATAGTAGTAATAACAATTCTGAACATAAGCGAGTTGACCTTCGCTGGGCTTCTTTAGAAGCCTTGAAAAAGCAACTTCCTTCGTAGTTATTTGTCCTTTGTACTGACAAAGGGCACTAATTCTAAAAAAGGCAATAATAACCCATCATAAATTTTAATCTTACCAGGTTAGAGTGACGTATTTTTTACAATTTCCCAAATAACACAAATTCGTATACTAATTGAGCATTTTTAGCGCAAAATCAGCATCAATTTAAGCTGTTTACAAATTTTTTATAAATTTTTCTGCGTCTATATTTCTCTAAGACTAGCCCTTTGGTGGTGCAATCCTAAACAATAAATTTTCTTCGTGTCTTGGTGTCTTTGTGGTGAAAAAATAAAATTTATTTAACCACCAAGACACTAAGACACCAAGTCGAATCAGTAAAAACCAGGTAATGAAAGCAGATTTTTCACTCACCTTGCTGAATCGTTTCAAAATTGCGCTGATATCGGCTAGCTGTTTCCATGTTCTACTAACCACTAACAGCTGCCACAAGAAATACATTGACATTAACACTAATGTCAAGGTTTAGGGTAAGAGAGTCAGTGCTAGTTGAACTCTCATGCTTTACCCAGAACGCTTGCATCAATTCACCAAAGAACATCCAGATACTGTTGCAGCCCTTGCTTGTGGGTTACTGTTGTTGATTGGATGGTTGGCTTTGCACCTTGGCTTTTTGGGGTGGGCGCTGCTGCTACTACCCGCAGCTTATATTATTGGTGGCTACGAAAGCGCTCGTGAGGGACTGACAACCCTAATCGAAGAAAAAGAACTGGATGTAGATTTGCTGATGATTGTGGCGGCGCTTGGTGCTGCTGGTCTGGGCGTGTGGCGAGGAGAGTATCATCTCATTATCGATGGGGCTGTCTTAATTCTCATCTTTGCGATTAGTGGTGCACTGGAAGGCTATGCGATGCGGCGGACAGAACGGAGTATCCGCAGTTTGATGAGTCTGACACAAGACACGGCCACCGTTCTGCGTCAAGGAAAAGAAGAGGTTGTTCCCGTTGTCCAGTTGCAAGTAGGGGATGAAATCATCGTCAAGCCAGGGGAGTTAATTCCCACAGATGCAGTGATTGTGGAAGGTTACACTACCCTCAATCAAGCCGCAATCACGGGTGAGTCTTTACCTGTAGAGAAAACCGTGGGTGACGAAGTATTTGCAGGTACGCTCAACGGCTATGGGGCGTTAAAGTTAAAGCTGCATCAACCACCGGAAAGTAGTTTGATTCAACGGGTGATTCGTTTGGTACAGCAAGCACAAACAGAAGCACCTGCTTCCCAACAGTTTATCGAGCGATTTGAACGGGCATGTGCGCGGGTGATTGTAGTGGCGGGAGTTTTGCTAGTCATTTTGCCACCGTTTCTTTGGAATTGGGATTGGGAAATTACGATTTATCGGGCCTTAACTTTTCTAGTGGTGGCTTCTCCTTGTGCGCTCATGGCGGCAATTATGCCAACACTGCTTTCAGGAATTGCCAATGGTGCCAAACAAGGCATTTTGTTCAAGAATGGCGCTCAGTTGGAAATGATGGGGAGAATACGGGCGATCGCATTTGACAAAACAGGCACTCTCACCACAGGACAGGTACAAGTATTTCAGGTAAGCACAAATAGTAATTACACTCACTCAGATGTATTAAAAGCTGCTGCATCAGTGGAATCTCGTTCGGAACATCCTCTCGCTCAGGCAATCGTGGAGGCATCTAAAAACTTGAATTGGGTTGCTGCAACAGAGGTAGAGGCTTTTCCCGGACAGGGAATACTTGGTATTGTAGATAACCAAGAAGTGATTGTCGGGAAAAATAGTTTTTTACAAAAGTATGTTGCAAATTTACCCAATAATTTAAGTGATATTGCTGAAGATTGGGAGCGAGAGGGGAAAACGGTTGTTTGGGTAGCAAATTCTAGATGGGGAGATGGAGAGAAAACTTCACCCCACCACCCCACCATCCCATCACTTTATCAAGTGCTAGGCATAATAGCTATTGCAGACAGATTGAGAACGCAAGCAGCAGAAACCATTACCCGTTTGAAAAAATTGGGAGTTGAACAAGTAGTCATGTTGACTGGAGATAATCAACAGACTGCTGAAAGTGTAGGGCGGGAAGTTGGAGTAGATCGAGTATATGCAGAACTTTTACCGGAAGATAAGTTGCATGTCATTCGTAGTTTACAGCGAGAGTATCAAACGGTGGCAATGGTAGGCGATGGTATTAATGATGCACCAGCCCTAGCTCAGGCATCGGTGGGCATTGCAATGGGAGGGGCGGGGAGCGATGTCGCCTTGGAAACTGCGGATATTGTCTTAATGGCAGATAGATTAGAGAAAATTGAAGTAGCAATGCGGTTGGGTAAAAGGGCGCAGGCGATAGTCAAACAGAATATAGCTATTGCTCTAGGGTTTATTATTTTGCTTTTGATTGGCAATTTTATGGGTAATATTAACTTACCGATCGGCGTGGTAGGGCATGAAGGATCTACTGTGTTTGTTACCCTTAGCGGTTTGCGACTGCTGAAAAAATAGAGATTGGGGATTGGGGATTGGGAATTGGGGATTGGGCAAAAATAAGTCAAAAGCATGCCCTCAAGCGCAGCGAAGGGTTAAAAGCTAAAAGTAAAAAGAAAGAATTTTTTCTTTTACCTTTTTACTTTTTACTTTTCCAGTTCCTTTGCCCAATGCCCAATGCCCAATGCCTCTTCACCATAGGCTGAGTTGATTGGGGGAGTTGTCCAGGTGATTCCAAGGAAGGGGTGGAACTGCTACACCACTTTGTTCCAATAATCTTTGGAAGTAACGCGCTGTACTGGGCGATCGCTCTTCTGTTGGACAATGAACAAAAAAATAAATTCGCTTCCCTTGCTGTAACCACTGCTGAATTTGAGTTACCCACTCCTCCATAAAAGGCTGATTCACTGTTAAATTGGGATGCGAAATAAACCGAATTAAACTAAAAGGCGCTGTAACGCTAAATTGTACAGGTAGTTTGGGTTTTCGCCGTTCTGATTGTAACTGAGGATCGTCATCCCCAGTGTAAATAGGACGAGAGTCTAGCAAAACCCTTCCCACACCTAACTGTTCTAACAGTACCGTCAATTGACTAGCATAGGGTTCTGCGAACCAGTCGCGATGCCGAACTTCTAGCGCCAGTGGCACTTCTTTTCGAGGCCAAGATTCAAGAAAAGCAGTAATATCATCAATTGCTGTAGGTGCGTAACTGGGTGGTAACTGAGCAAAAATCGGGCCAAGACGTTTACCTAAAGGACGCATTCCTTCTATGAATTTCAATGCGTCAGGAATATGGGGTTGCAGCAGTTTGTTGTGGGTGATGTCTCGCGGCAATTTCAGACAAAATTCAAAACCAGGGGGTGTTTCGGCTGCCCAACGAGCTACAGTTTCTGGGTTTGGCACTGCATAGAATGTGGTATTACCTTCCACCGTAGTGAAGCGACGACTGTAGAGGTGGAGAAAGTCAGCGGTGCGAGTACCTTGAGGATAAAGTTCACCCACCCAACCTTTATATGCCCAAACAGCGCAACCAATAAAAAAGCTCACAAAAATAGTTAATACTAAAAACTCAATTTCTTATTATAAATAAGTGTATTTACCGTTGGGATTGTTAGCATAGCGGCGCTTTAGCAACTGGATCGTCAACACGCAAGCAGCAGTTCTATCCTACTGGCGTGTCAAGACTAAAATGTTGCATTATAGCTTTCTTGTGGGATGAGCTTCTAGCCCGTCCGGTGCGGACAGGATGTCCACACCACAAGATTTATATTTATGCACTAAATTAGTCCGGTCACGCTACTATGCCAATATCTTTTTATGCCTTTATTGCTTTCTAGATAAAAGAGGAACCAAGGCGAAGATACAGGTAGTTTCTTGATGGCGATCGCATGTACTTTTGACACAACCTTGGTAAAAAATATACATATTGGTACGCAATTTTTTTTGTTTAGCTCAATAAATATAAATACTCAACCCGCTTACAATTTTACTGCTCTTTTAAATCTGTTATTCATCTATTACAGTAGTAATCTTAGGAAAGGCGGTCTAAATTGTAGCAATTTTTTAATTAAATTTGCATGATAACAAGCATCGATAGTTGCAAATCTTTTCTACTTTTACTAGATGAACAATAGCATAGTTTGAAAAATGAATTGTCAACAATAGTAACGCTTGGAGAAAGAGATTACTCTTGTTTGGAGCGCTCGGTGTCAGCTATTTGCAGCATAGCAAGATTAGAACATTTTTCGCAAGAACAGAAAAGACAACAACATAGGTTTATTTGTAAACTAGATTTAATTATTCACCTTTGGGTAGATTAGACCAACTCTATCAAATAGTATATTTGAAGAACTAATATATACTTCCAAAGAATCATTAATCTCATATCAATAGTTGCATTTCTCTTTCATATATCGTTATTAGTTCTTAGTTTCTCTGCGAATTATGACATCCCCCGAGCCTAGCACTGAATTGGAAGAAAATCTTTCACAGCAAGAAATACAACCACCTCGCACAAAATATCGGTGGCTTTGGTTATTGTTAGCTCTGCTGGCATTGGCGGGTGGAGGAGTTGCTCTGTGGCGTATGCTTAGTTCAGCAAATCAACCACCTGTAGGTGCCAATGCTCAACCACCACCAGTATCAGTCAAGGTAGCCGCAGTACAAACAGGTCAAATTGAAGACAGTCAGGAATTGATCGGCAGCTTAGAGTCACGCCGCTCGGTGACACTTCAGCCGAGAGTTCAGGGTCAAGTAACTCGAATATTTGTCAAAGAGGGAGAAACAGTCAAGACAGGCGATCCAATCATTCAAGTAGATCCAAGAGAGCAACAAGCAGCAGTTAGTGGTGTGAATGCTGCTGCCGAAGCGGCGCGATCGCAGTTAGAAAATGCCAGGGCTACCCTCAGATCCTTAGAAGCAGACAGACAATCTTTCCTTGCTGATGTGAAATTGAACCAGCAGGAGTACAAGCGCTATGCAAGTCTGGCTGCTGAAGGAGCAGTATCTGAACAAACTAAACAACAATATGCTAATAGACTCGCTACAGCCCGAGCTGCCTATGATGCGAACGAATCTAAAATTAAAGCTCAGCAAGCTGCTGTTGCCCAAGCACAAAAATCTCTCCAGCAAGCATTAGCCAATACTAATCAACAAAAAGTCCAACTCCAGTACTACAGAATTACTGCTCCTTTTGCTGGTACAGTCGGCAACATTCCAGCAAAAGTAGGTGACTTTGTCAATACTTCCACACAGCTAGCAACCGTCACTCAAAATCGACCATTACTAGTAAATATCTCTGTACCTGTTGAACGTGCATCCCAACTGCGTCAGGGAATGCTGGTAGAGTTAATGGATGCTCAAAATCGTACCATCGGCACTAGCCGAGTAACTTTTATTTCTCCAAAAGCAAGCAATCAAGATCGCTTGATACTGATTAAAGCCCTATTTAACAACGAAAAAAATCAACTACAAGCAGATGGATATGTCAAAGCTAGAGTGATATTTAGTCAGCGTTCTGGAGCAATAATTCCAACTACTGCCGTAGCTCGTGTAGCTGGGCAAAACTTTGTCTATGTAGAACAAATGCAACAATCACCACAAGGAAAGCCCCAACTAGTAGCTAAACAAAAGCGTGTCAAATTAGGCAATATCAAAGGTAATGATTACCAAGTCCTAGAAGGATTGCAGCCAGGAGAAAAAATTATCGTCTCTGGGCTACTCAATCTTAAGGATGGAGTTCCCATAAATCCTGAGTAGGTTGGTTGTTGGTGAGCCAGCGCGCTCCAAAGGGGGTCTCCCCCATGTAGACGCCCGCAGGGCTTCTCGTAGAGTACCCGGAGGGTTGTTGGTTGTTGGTTGTTGGTTGTTGGTTGTTGGTGAGCTAGCGCGGTGAGACCAGGCCCCCAGAAGGCGGTCTCGGTCACGTAGAGGCGTAGCGGTGAGCAGCGCGCATAAAGGGGGTTCTCCCTCATGTAGACGCGCGCACAGCGGCTTACCCTACGGGAAGTCGCTGTGCGCTGGGAGTGCAGGGTACGACTGGCGTACACGTGTAGACACGAAGTGGCTTCTCGTAGAGTAGCGGGTTCTCGTCAGAGTACCCGGAGGATGGTTGGTTGTTGGTTGTCGTTCTCCCACTCTCCCACTCTCTCCCCTCTCTCCCTTGCCCTTTTCCCATTCCCTGTTGCCCATTTCCTCTTGCCCATTTCCTTATGTTTGTTGATTTCTTTATTAGGCGACCTGTTTTTACCAGTGTCTGCGCTATTATCATTCTGCTTGTAGGAGCAATTAGCATTCCTACCCTACCTGCGGAACAGTACCCAGAAATTAGTCCAACTCAAGTTGAAGTTACTGCTAACTACGTCGGTGCTAGTGCTGAAGTTGTGGAAAACACCGTCACGACTGTCTTAGAACGACAGATTAATGGTGTCGAAGGCATGAAGTACATGAATTCTAGCAGCAGTAACAATGGCACTAGTACGATTACAGTTACCTTTGACGCATCGCGGGATGCAGATATTGCTGCCGTTGATGTGCAAAATCGCGTATCGCTAGCTGAACCGCAACTGCCAGAACCAGTTAGGCAAACAGGAGTTACCGTCAGAAAGCAATCTACTAACATCCTCCTAGCGATGGGACTGTACAGCGACGCAGGAGAGTACGACACCGTATTTTTAAGCAACTACGCCGACCTCTATATAGCAGATGCCCTCAAAAGAATTAACGGTGTGAGTGAAGCACGGATTTTCGGGGAACGCCGCTATGCTATGCGTCTATGGCTCGACCCGAGCCGACTTGCCAGTCGCAACCTCACTGCTCAGGATGTGATTGATGCGCTAGAAGAACAAAACTTGCAGGTGGGTGCTGGACAAATCGGTCAGCAGCCAACGCCACAAGATCAGATGTATCAAATAGACCTGCGTGCTATCAGCAGACTCGTTGACCCCTCAGAATTTGCAGAGATTGTCATCAAAACTGGTGAGGGTGGGTCGTTAATTAAGCTGAAGGATGTAGGAAGAGCAGAACTAGGAGCCGAGAATTACAACTCCTTCCTGCGATTTCGAGGCAAAGAGGGCGTAGGTATTGGTATATTTACCAGTCCAGGAAGTAACGTATTAGACGTTGCCAAAGCAGTCAAAGCCGAAATGGCACGACTTGCTGAAAAGTTTCCACCAGGCATGGAGTATCAAGTTGCCTTTGACACAACAAGTTTCGTAGAAGCCTCACTCTCGGAAGTGGTCTCGACTTTGTTGATGGCGATCGCTCTGGTGATCCTGGTCATTTTTATTTTCTTACAGGATTGGCGCACCACATTAATTCCCGTCGTTACCATTCCCCTAGCATTAATTGGCACATTTGCCTTTGTCAAAGCCTTTAATTTTTCCATCAACACCTTGACATTATTTGGTCTTACCTTGGCAACAGGGATGGTAGTTGATGACGCCATTGTCGTAGTTGAAGATATTTCCCGCTTGATTCAGGATGAGGGGATGTCACCGCGTCGAGCGGCTTCAGCAGCAATGCATGAACTATTCGGAGCAGTAATTGCTACCTCTTTAGTACTGATGGCTGTATTTGTCCCTGTCGCCTTCTTTCCAGGAGCTACTGGACAAATATACAAACAATTTGCTTTGACAATCGCTTTTTCTATCACTATTTCTACCTTTCTTGCTATTACCCTCACACCTTCTCTTGCTGGCTTGTTACTGCGTCGCAGACCTAGACAACGCGGTATCCTGGGTTGGATTTTTGGCAAGTTTAACTCTTTGCAAGACTCAATGCGAAGAGGGTATGAGTGGTCACTCAATCGCCTGGTAAGGATCAAAGCAATTGTCATCGGGCTGTTTGTCGTCTTCTTAGGACTGACAGCATGGCTTTATACCTACGTACCAACATCATTTCTTCCTGATGAAGACCAAGGTTATTTCATCACCATCATTCAAGGCCCGGAGGGTGTATCACTTAACTACACCAGTAAAGTGATGCGACAGGCAGAAGCAGAAATTCTCAAATTGCCGGAAGTCACAGGTACTTTTGCCGTAGGTGGGTTTAGTTTTAGTGGTAGCACTGCTAACAATGGTGTGATTTTTACAACTCTCAAACCCTGGGATGAACGCGATCGCTCAGCACAGGAAATCATCGGCAATCTACAGGGTAAATTATCAGGAATTACGGAAGCGAGAGTGTTGCCGGTTAACCCTCCCACAATTCGAGGTTTAGGTAGCTTTAGTGGTTTCCAATTTCAGCTACAAGACAGAGGAGGTAACACCGATTTAGCAACCATGCTTCAAGTCATGGGTCAGTTAATTCAGCAAGGCAATCAAACACCAGGATTGCAAGCTGTATTTAGCACATTTGCTGCCAATACGCCGCAAATGTTAATTGAAGTAGACCGCAACCGTGCTAAAGCCCTACAAATAGACGTTGATGATATCTTTAACACTCTCCAGAATTACTTAGGTTCGCGATATGTCAACGACTTTAACTTTGAACGGCGGACTTACCGGGTATACGTCCAAGCTGATGCTCAGTATCGCTCCAACCCAGAAGATATAGGGAAATTGTACGTTCGCTCTGCCAACGATCAAATGATTCCTCTGAGTGATGTTGTTAAGCTTACTCCCACTACCGGAGCGCAAACAATCAATCACTACAATTTGTTCCGGTCGATTGAAATCAACGGCTCACCAGCTCCTGGTAAAAGTTCCGGACAAGCAATTCAAGCAATGGAGCAACTGGCACAAAAAGTGTTACCAACAACTTTTGGTTACGAATGGACGGGGATAGCTGCGGAAGAAAAAACATCTGGCGGTCAAGCACCCCTGATTTTTGCCTTGGGACTTGTTTTCGTTTTCTTAGTACTAGCTGCTCAGTACGAGAACTATGTTGATCCGTTGATTATTATGCTATCGGTTCCCCTCGCAATCTTTGGGGCGCTGTCAGCACAATCGCTGCGGGGTCTAGAGAACGATATTTTTTGCCAAGTTGGTTTGGTGATGCTGATTGGTTTGGCAAGTAAGAACGCGATTCTAATTGTGGAATTCGCCAATCAGTTGCACGAACAAGGTCTGCCAATCACAAAAGCCGCAGTACAAGCAGCACAAGAACGCTTGCGACCAATTCTGATGACTGCTATTTCGACACTATTAGGTATTTTCCCCTTAGTCATTGCCACAGGCGCAGGTGCGGGTAGCCGCCAATCTCTCGGTACAGCCGTGTTTGGCGGGATGCTGATTGCTACGTTCTTGAGTTTGTTTGTAGTACCGGTGCTGTATATCGTGATTGGGAATTTGCGCGATCGCTTTATCTCACCTCGTCGTCCACCTCAACAACCACCACATGTAGAGGACAGTGGTCAAGTTACTACTGAAATCTATCGATAAATTCACGTCATTACAAACCCGATTTTTTCAGAAATCGGGTTTGTTTTTGTCCAAAACAGTTGAGAAAATTTACACATGATGTTGGTAAATACAATTACTTGGATAACTGATTTTACCTCCAGTCAATTTTTTCCTCTATTAGCAACCGCGACAGAATCAGACAGCACTTCAGTCATGGCAGGAGTGCTGATGAGTTTGGTAGTGATTTATCTTGCTAGTATTATTGGCAGTGAAATTTGTGCCCGTTTGAACATGCCACCAGTGTTAGGGCAATTACTGGGTGGTTTAATAGTAGGAATATCAGCCTTTCACCTGCTGGTATTTCCTGAAGGTGGAGGTAATAGTAGTAACTCAATACTAGTTCATTTCTTAATAGCCACCACAGGTTTAAGTTTGGATGGAGCAACAACAATATTTCAAATAGATAGCGAAGTCATTTCAGTGTTGGCAGAAATAGGTGTAGTAATTCTGCTGTTTGAAATTGGTTTGGAATCAGATTTAAAAGAATTGCTCAAAGTCGGGCCTCAGTCAGCAATAGTGGCAGTGGTGGGAGTAGCAGCTCCATTTGCTGCTGGTACTTTAGGATTAATGTACTTATTCGGCGTACCTGCTATACCCGCAATTTTTGCTGGTGCAGCCCTGACTGCAACTAGTATCGGTATTACCGCTAAGGTTTTGGCAGAACTGCAATATCTCAATCGCAAAGAAGGTCAAATTATCATTGGTGCTGCTGTTTTAGACGACGTACTTGGCATTATCATCCTGGCTGTGGTGGCGAGTCTGGCAAAAACCGGAGAAGTAGAACTGACAAATGTACTGTATTTAATTGTGAGTGCAGTGGTATTCTTAGTTGGGGCTGTTCTATTAGGTCGTCTTTTCAATCCTTACTTTGTCAAGATAGTGGATGAATTGAAAACTCGCGGACAGTTGTTAATTCCTGCCCTAATTTTTGCTTTTGTTTTATCTTACATCGCTACAGCCATCAGATTAGAAGCAATTCTGGGAGCTTTCACTGCTGGCTTGGTATTAGCAGAAACACAGAAATGTCGAGCGCTAAAAAACCAAGTCGTTCCGATTGCAGATATGCTAGTGCCGATTTTCTTTGTGGCTGTGAGTGCCAAAACTAACATTAGTGTATTGAATCCATTTGTGCCTGAAAATCGCGAGGGGTTGATAATCGCGACATTCTTGATTTTGGTAGCAATTCTGGGTAAGGTAGTCAGCGGCTTTACAGTATTTGGTCAAGGAGACACTAATCGGTTAGCAATTGGTGTTGGCATGATTCCACGCGGCGAGGTAGGTCTGGTATTTGCCGGAATCGGCTCAACTAGCGGCGTTTTATCTGGTTCTTTAGATGCTGCCATTATTATGATGGTGATTTTGACAACCTTTTTAGCACCACCCTTAATATCATTAGTGTTTCAAAAGCCAACAATAGCGGAAGGGGAAAGAGTCTAATTCTTTCTCCTTTCCCCTTCGTTTAATAAGAGGTATCGAAATGCCAACTATTGCTAAAAACAACCATGTAATTACGGTGATAATTATCTTTGCCGTCAAACCAGATTGTCAGGAGGAACTGATAGACACAATTATTGAATTCCTGGAAACAACGGTGAAGCATCAGCCTGGTTTTGTTTCATCCAGCATCCACAAAAGTATAGATGGGGTGCGGGTGATGAATTATGCTCAATGGCAAACCTTGGAAGACTACAAGGCTTTTATCAACAATCCCCAAGTGCAAGCAAAAGCAGCAAAACTCGGAAACTTTTCTAAACCAGAGTCACACGTCTACGAAGTCGTTGTTTCCAAACCCGATGATGCCACACTCAAAATTACTAAAGGCGGTTTGATTCACCTTGCCGAATTTCGAGTCAAGCCAGAAAACCAGATGCGCTTAGTGGAATTAGAGAGGGAATACGTAGGGGTTGGTTTGCAAAATCCAGGACTTCTTTCTGCTAACTTCCACCGTTCCTTGGATGGCGTTCATAATGTGAATTACGGGCAATGGCGCAGTTTTGATGATTTTGAAGAACTGCTCGAAGACCCAAAATACAAACCCTTGAATGAGTATTGGCAGGGTTTGGCTGAAAACGAGTTTCATCTATATGAAGTCGTGTACACCCAACCTGATGATTAATACTAATTAAGGTTGCAGCGGAGAAAATCTATGAAAGTAGGTTCAGCATACACAAGATTGCTGGTAAATGACTGGAAGGCTTGCTTTTTGTTTTACAAAGATGTCATGGAGTTTGACGTTGCTGTAGAAGATGAAGCAGACGGATACGCTGAGTTTAAAGCCGGAGATATGAGGCTAAGTATATTCCGGCGGCAGGAAATGGCACAGTTGATTCATAACGCTGACAAACCACCCCAGGCTGAATGTCAAGACACTGTAGCATTGATTTTTACAGTTCATGATGTGGAAGAGGAATACCAGCGATTAAGACACAAAGGTGTGACATTTACCGCAGCACCCATGAATAATCCCTACTTCGGAATTAAAACGGCTTATCTTCGAGATCCAAGCGGAACTCTGATCGGTTTGTATCAGTTTTTAACGTGAGTTAATGCCTAATGGCTAATGGTTAATCGCAATTAACAATTAACAATTAACTATCAGTAATTTAATCAGGAAGTTCACCGAATCAATATGGCTAAACCTGCGATCTTGACGGTTGACGATGACCCGGAAGTTTTGCAAGCGGTGGCGCGGGATCTGCGGCAGGAATATGGAGAGAACTACCGCATATTGCGTGCTGACTCTGGTACTAGCGCCTTGGAAGCACTGGAACAACTCAAACTCCGCAACCAGTCAGTGGCACTGTTTTTGGTAGATCAACGAATGCCGCAAATGTCTGGTGTCGAGTTCTTAGAACAGGCGATCGCCATCTTTCCAGACGCAAAACGCGCTTTACTCACTGCCTATGCAGACACTGATGCAGCCATCCGCGCCATCAACACCACAAAAATCGATTACTATTTGATGAAGCCGTGGAACCCGCCCGAAGAACGTTTATATCCAGTATTGAACGATTTGCTTGATGACTGGCAAGCAATATTTCACCCACCCTTTGAAGGTATCCGCGTCATAGGTAATCGTTGGTCGCCTCATTCCCATCAAGTGAAAGATTTCCTAGCACGAAATCAAGTGCCCTATGAGTGGATGGATATTGAATTATCAAAGGAAGCCGAACAGCTAGCGAAATACGCTGAGTGTGATAAATTACGCTTGCCTTTAGTGATTTTCCCTGATGGTTCCAAACTGATGCAGCCCACAAATTTAGAAATTGCTGAGAAAATTGGGTTGCGAACCCAGGCACAACAACCGTTTTATGATTTGGCGATCGTTGGTGGCGGCCCTGCTGGTCTAGCAGCTGCGGTTTATGGTGCGTCCGAAGGGTTACGCACGGTGATGATTGAACGCGAAGCCCCAGGTGGACAAGCGGGAACAAGTTCGCGTATTGAAAACTATTTAGGTTTTCCTGTCGGCTTAAGCGGAGGTGACTTGGCGCGTCGTGCTGTTACCCAAGCCAGGCGCTTTGGTGTAGAAATTCTTACACCCCAAGAAGCCAAGGGCATTCGCATAGCAGACCCGTATCGTTTTTTGCAGTTATCAGACGGTAGTGAAATTAGTTGCCATGCGATGATTTTAGCGCTAGGTGTGGCATGGCGACGGTTAGATGTGCCGGGAATTGACCGCTTGACTGGTGCGGGCATTTACTATGGTGCAGCGCAGTCGGAAGCAATGAGTTGCAAAGATGAAGAGGTTTACATCGTAGGTGGGGCAAATTCAGCCGGACAAGCAGCGATGTATTTTTCTAGGTATGCCCGCCATGTCACAATGTTGGTGCGCGGTAAATCTTTGGGTATAAGTATGTCGCAGTACCTAATTGACCAAATCGCCGATACACCCAATATCACTGTCAAAACACAAACAAGCGTGATTGAAGCAAAAGGTGAGACATGTTTAGAAGCAATTACTATTCAGAATAATCTCACTGGTGAAACACAAACACTTCCCGCCACTTCACTATTTATCTTTATTGGCGCTGCACCGCGTACCGAATGGTTAGATGGCCTGGTGGAACGAGACGAGCGCGGTTTTATTTTAACCGGGCCAGATTTGCTGCGCGACAAACAGCGCATTCAAGGATGGACTCTGGAACGCGATCCCTATTTGCTTGAAACAAATATCCCCGGTATATTTGCCGTTGGTGATGTGCGTCATGGTTCGGTGAAGCGCGTTGCTTCTGGAGTCGGTGAGGGTTCAATCTGCGTTCAGTTCGTGCATCAATATTTAGCCAAGGTGTTGTAACGGGCAATATCACCCACTTACAAAGAAGTAGGTTGAAAGCCCCTTGCCTTTAGGCAGGGGTTATATCTGATTAAATTATAAATAACAACAACAACAACAGCGTAGCTGATATGAAGTTTTATCACTACGCTGTTTTCATATCTATACAAAATAATCTTTTACATCTATAATGTAAACAACGATATTGAGAGTAAGTGAGGATGAAAGTCCAAAAAGGTATCCTCCCAGACAATGACCGTCCAGTTTGGGTGGTGCTGGATGACAATTATTTACCTATTGAGCCAATCCAGAAATACCTGCATTACTTGGACAGCGTAGGGCGTTCTCCAAATACGATTCAGACTTACGCACACAACCTCAAACTATTCTGGGAGTTTCTACAGGATTCAAAGTTAGACTGGCTTGAAATTAATTTAGAGCAGTTATCAAACTTTATTCACTGGTTGAGAAGCCCTAATCCTGGTGTTTTATCTATTGAGTCACAGGTTTCTAAACGCTCCGAGAAGACCATTAATCACTGTCTGACAACTGTTTGTGGGTTCTATGAGTTTCATGAACGTATAGGAACAACTGAAGGGGTAGATGCCTATCGTTATCAATTACAGCCAGGGCGCAAATATAAACCTTTCTTACATCACATTAGCAAAGGTAAAGAAGTTAAAACTCGACTATTAAAGATAAAAGAACCAAAGACCTTTCCTGGCTGTTTAACACCTGAACAAGTTAACACTTTAGTTGAAGCTTGTAATACATTACGTGACAAGTTCTTAATTAGGTTGCTATATGAAACAGGGCTACGAATAGGTGAGGCATTAGGGCTAAGACATGAAGATATGGTAACTGGTAAAACCAATGAAATTCATGTCGTACCGAGATTAGATAACGTTAACTATGTGAGAGCTAAGTCTGGAGTAGAGCGAACAGTTCATGTTAGCAAGGAACTGATGCAATGGTACTCAGCTTATTTAATTGATGACTATCCAGAAGATGTTGATTGTGACTTTGTTTTTGTAGTTATAAAAGCCCCAGGGAAGGGAGAAATCGGCAAGCCTTTGACATACAAAACTGTTGATAGTTTGTTTAGAAGACTATCTCGCAAAACCGGAATTAAAGTAAACCCTCATTTATTAAGGCATACTCATGCAACAGAATTAATTAGAGCAGGATGGGATATGGCACACGTTCAAAAACGTTTGGGTCATGCTGATATTCAAACGACAATTAATAATTATGTTCACTTAACAAATGATGACTTAGGAAAAGAGTATCGACGATATCTGCAAAGTCAAAACAAGGAACAAGAGTAAATGCAAAAGCAAAATTTAACTAATCAAATACAAGACTTTGAGAGGCATAAATTACAAATTATAGAGGAAGAATCATTAGATGAGATTGCTTGTCCTCACTGTCAAAGCACTAATTTTAGAAAAAACGGTACTGATAAAAGGAAAACAACAAGAGTACAAAGATACAAGTGTAAATCGTGTAATTATGACTTTACTATTTCAGGCATAGCGCAAAGAAAAAAATATCAACAAAATTCTATTAGTGCTGAAGAATTGGGAATATCGCTTAAGCATCATTATCGTTCCAAAAGTATAGGAATGGATAGAATATATCAACCTTGGCTACGTAAAGAATTTGAAAGATTTATCAAGTTTATCGCCCACAGAAGTGAGTTTAGCTCAATAGTTAATCATACTTCTCATATAAATAGATTTTCTAAATTCCTACTGGATAGGTTTCCGGGCATAACAATCAACGAGATAGATAGAAGTATTATTATTGAATATCTGGGTACTTTAAAGAATTTTAAAAATGCCCGAAATTACATTGCATCATTAAGACTATTCCTAGAGACAGGAATATCTAATAATTGGTTTGAAGTACCCCCTTATCTAATAACCGATGATGATTATCCGAAAAGGTTGAAGTCTTCACCTCGATATATTCCAGAAGAAGTAATGCGGCAACTAAATGAACATTTAGATAAATTACCTGAAGCGATAATGCGAATGGTACTTGTTCATCAAGAATGTGGCTTTCGAGTTTCAGAACTAGTAACACTCCGCTTGAATTGTTTACAAGAAACACCAAATGGAGGTTATTTTATTCTGTATACAAATTGGAAATTGAAAAAAGAAGACACAAAACCAATTTCACCTGCACTAGCAAAAGTAATTAAAGAGCAGCAAGAATATATTGCTCAACATTTTAAAGAATTTGATTATCTTTTCTCTGACCATGAGCATTATCGAGATGGCAAATTTGGGTGTGCAGAATATTTTATACCTAAATCAAAACCGATGAAAAAAGAAAAATATACTAGATTCTTAAAAAACTTAGCACATAGATATAACATTACAGATTCAACTGGAAAAATTTGGAACTTTCAAAGTCACCAATTTCGCCACACGGTAGGTACACGAATGATTAACAATGGTGTACCTCAACATATTGTCCAAAGATATTTAGGACATGAATCGCCAGAAATGACTATGGTATATGCCCATATCCATGATGAAACGCTTAGAAAAGAAATTGAAAAATATCATGAGTCAATAGTAGTTAATTTCCAGGGTGAAATTGCTGAATTAGACGAAACAATACTTTCTAGCAATGATGACTTAGAATGGTTCAAGAAAAATGTACAAGCTAGAGCTTTAGAGCATGGCTACTGTGCTAGACCCAAACTATTAGGTGATTGTGATATTCCTGGTTTTGATGGTTGCTACAACTGCCCACATTGGAGGACTAATAAAAACTTCCTGCCCATTCTAAAAGATACCTTAG
>NZ_KI912151.1:300000-376234 GCF_000517105.1 Fischerella sp. PCC 9605
AGGAACTAGAACCTGTACGGCGTAGCCTGTTCTATGGTTCCTGCGGCTATTTAGATTGGCGGGGTAACTTAGACTTAAATATCTTAATTCGCACCCTGCTATTAGCTCCCTCTCTACCGAAGGAGAGGGAGTGGGGATTAGGAGCGAGAGGGAAAGGGGGGGAAGTGTTAAAACAACTCCCCCACTCCTGCACTCCTGCACTCCTCCACTCCCCCACTCCCCCACTCAACACCGTCTGGGGACAAGTTGGAGCAGGAATTGTGGCAGACAGCGATCCCGAGCGAGAATGGCATGAATCTCTGCACAAAGCTCAGGCACAACTAAAAGCACTACTGGGGACTGGGGATTAGGGACTAGGGACTGGGGACTAGGTATTAGGAAATAAGAAGAATCTTCTCCCAATCCCCAATCACCAATCACCAATCCCCAATCACCAATCCCCAATCATCAATCCCCAATCCCCAATCACCAATACCCACCAAATTATTCCAACTCAGCAAACCTTGACTGTTGGCTCTTGATTATTAAGTATTAAGTATTAACTATGGACTTATGACGTAATAGCGAAATCTAATGATGCAACTGGGAACTGAAATAGGATCTATCTTGAGAATGGGGAACTCGGCGTTTCCTCCGAGGATAACGGGTAATGGGGAATAGGCAAAGAGGGATGTTCTTACGCAAGAAGTCTACTATCTCTTTTATTTTTTCCCGTACTTTTTCCCCTTGACCCTTGCCCTAAGTCTATTGGTAAGCTGTTTGTGAATTTGTACAACAAACGGCGGCAATTATGGCAGCATGGGTAGAGGGGAAACAAGGAGAGAATAAAATCAACAAGAGGGGAGAATGGGGAAACTCTATTTCTGTGTCTCTAACTCTTAATGTCCCCTGTTGTTGCCCCAAATGGCAGTTGTAATTTAGTTAGGACGGCAATATGCCTTAGCTGCTGCCATTTTCGCTGTCTGTTGCCAATTACATCGACATCTTTACCAACGCTATTGTGCCAAAAGTTGGCTGATTTCGCATTTGGAGTAAATATTCCAGTTCAATGGAAGTATCACCCTCACCAATGTTGGCATTCAACTGCGAAAACATACTATCTATTCTTACCTTCAAGTATTAAATGAATCCAGAAAGCTCAGAAACTTACATAAATCATCCAACTTGGGGTTTGCTCTATAGGATCTGTATGGTGGATGAAAACCAAGAATTATTCACTACACTGTATGCTCAACGTCTATTTTTTTTGGTAACAACTGATGCTAAAGGTCTCAAGTTTCAGCCGATAGGACGTACTGAGGCGAGAATGTTACTAGAAAATCGCTTGCGTAATCTGCGTCGCACTGGACAAGCTCAAGATTACGATCAATTGCAGAGTATTTTCCAACGCACATTCCAATGAGCAGTTCGATTAGCGAACGTATTGCCACCGTGCGCGCACACCTACCAGCTTCGGTTCGGTTAATAGCTGTCACTAAGCAAGTACCAACTGATGTGATTCGCGCTGCCTATGCAGCAGGAATTCGGGATTTTGGTGAAAATCGCATTCAAGAAGCGATTGGCAAGCAAGCAGAGTTACAAGACTTATCAGATATTACTTGGCACTTTATTGGACATTTGCAAAGCAATAAAGCCAAAAAGGCCTTAGAAAACTTTCAGTGGATTCACTCAATAGATAATTTGAAGCTTGCACAGCGCTTAGACCAATTGGCACAACAATTAGGAGTAAGTCCTTATGTGTGCTTGCAAGTAAAAATTCTCCCCGATCCCAGTAAATCGGGCTGGAGTGTACCTCAACTTTTAGCTGACCTACCAACACTTAATCAATGCAAAAATTTACAAATTCAAGGTTTGATGACAATTCCGCCCTTAGGGTTGAATGATGCGGAAATCCTTGATGTATTTAATCGTACGCACGAACTAGCACAAGAAATCCGCGAACAAAACTGGCCTCACATTCAAGTGCGGCATTTGTCAATGGGAATGTCTAGTGATTACCAACTGGCAGTACAAGCAGGTGCAACGATGGTGCGCTTGGGAACTATTTTGTTTGGAGAGCGTACCCCGTAAGCGATCGCACATTTGAGATCCTCGCACAAACGCACAGTATCGCAGAGAATAATTGTTGACCGTTGTAGAGATGCTCTATTTGAAGCATCTCTACATTTTTTTGAGTATTTAAACTTGGTTAGTAAGTGACAAGGAAAGGAGGACATGAGGTGATGGGCAAGGGGCAAGGGGCAAGGGGCATGGGGCATAGGGCAAAGATAACGTTGAATCCCAATTCACTTCGGCCCGATTCCCAATCCCCAATAAACTTTGGTTAAGAAAAGTATGCAAACGAAATTACTTTTTTCCTGCATGTAAAAAAAATTAGAAAACGCTGGTTGGCGAGCATACAAAGGATTGAGGATTGACAAAGGCAAACACACAGAAAATATAATGTGTAGGCAACTTTGCATACAAAAATAGTTAGGCTATAATCTGGACTCATTATTGCGTGCAAGCTATGCATAGACGTTCTGGGGGGCGTCCGTTCATCAGCAAAAGCCGTAGTATATGCTACAAACAACTATAGAATTGCTAAACTGTCCGCCCTCTGTAGCGGCGTAACTCGGCTGCATCAATTGTTGCCATATCAATAAGGGTGATTTGCACCAGGAGCGTACACTATGAACAATATTTTCTCTAAACTGAGAGATTTTGTTGGTTTAAATGAGCAAGTAGAATACGAGTACTATGAAGAAGAACCTGATACAGAAAGCTACCAGAATCTTTATCAGGAACAAAATCAGCAACCAATACCACCACAAGAACCTACCTCTGCAAATCGACGTTGGCGCGAACCAGTGCCTACAATGAATCCAGATGTAGCAACAGCTTCTTCAAAGACGATGAGTAATGTGATTGGTATGCCAGGTGCAATTAATGGTATTTCAGAAGTTTTAGTCCTAGAACCGCGTACATTTGAAGAAATGCCGCAAGCTATTCAAGCATTGCGAGAGCGGAAATCAATTGTATTAAATTTGACAATTATGGATCCAGATCAAGCGCAGCGAGCGGTTGATTTTGTTGCGGGTGGCACTTATGCTCTTGATGGACATCAAGAGCGCATTGGCGAAAGCATCTTTTTGTTTACACCCAGCTGTGTGCAAGTTAGCACTCAAGGCGGAGTTCTTCACGAAGTACCTCAACCACCAGTGCGTACCCCACGCCCTGCAACAACTCCAAATCCGACTTGGGGAAATGAACCTAATCGCATGGTGCAATGAACTAGAATTAGTCATGAGTCATGAGTCATTAGTTCAAAATCTAATGACCAATGACCCTTACGGGTTCACCAGTCGCTCATGGGGGAGACCCCCAAGACCGCGCTGGCTCACCAATGACCAATGACCATTGACCAATGACAATCAAATTTAGTTTAATTGGTGGCGGGGTAATGGGAGAAGCTTTATTATCCCGCCTTATTGCTCGTTCAATTTATCAACCATCAGAAGTGATGGTTAGTGAACCGCAGTCTGCACGTCAGGATTTTCTAGCGCATCAGTACAATGTGGCTGTGACAGCTGATAACTGCCTGGTTTTCAAACAAGCAACAGAAGTGGTGTGTTTGGCGGTTAAACCTCAGGTATTCAGTGCGATCGCCCAAGAGTTAGCAGATGTCATCGATAAGGGATACTCGCCGCTGGTAGTTTCTGTGTTGGCAGGTGTACCTCTAACTCATCTCGAAGCAGCTTTTCCCCAATTGCCAGTCATTCGCGCCATGCCCAATACACCCGCAACAGTAGGTGCAGGCATCACCGCCATCACCCCTGGCGCTTATACCCATGCTAATCATCTGGAAATAGCACGGCAGCTGTTTTCTGCGGTAGGGGAAGTAGTAGAAGTTCCCGAATCGCTGATGGATGCAGTCACTGGACTATCGGGTAGTGGCCCTGCTTACGTAGCGTTAATGGTAGAAGCACTTGCTGATGGCGGAGTTGCCGCAGGTTTATCCAGAGCGATCGCTTATCGACTAGCTTTACAAACCGTCTTGGGAACAGCGCAGTTATTGCACGACACCAAAATCCACCCAGCAGAACTCAAAGACCGCGTTACCAGTCCCGGCGGAACAACAATTGCTGGCATTGCCCAATTAGAACGCTCAGCATTTCGCTCAGCCTTAATTGAAGCAGTCAAGGCGGCTACAATTCGCTCCCAGGAATTGGGGAAGTGAGGAATCGAGCATTGGGAATCGGGCATCGGGCATCGGGCATTGGGCATAGTTAACAACCACTAACTACTAACCACTAACCACTAACAACCAACCACTAACCACTAACCACCAACAACCAACAACCAACCACCAACAATTTCTTAAGTAATGGTACAATTTATAATTTAGCTACTACCTATGAAGGTTTGATTTGTTGAGGTGATTCTGGATGAATCGCCATGAGAGATTGAAATAATATAGTAAACAGTCTGGTTGCAATTGTGATTGAGTGAATTATTCTGCCCTGTCTCCAGAAGTTGATCCCAGTTCTATATTTCCTTTTGAACTGGATAAATTCCAGCTAGATGCGATCGCTTCCCTAAATGCTGGAAGGTCTGTCGTTGTGTGTGCGCCCACGGGTTCGGGTAAAACGTTAGTGGGGGAATATGCCATCTATCGTGCTTTGGCGCGAGGAAAGCGAGTGTTTTATACTACCCCCCTAAAGGCGCTTTCCAATCAAAAGCTACGCGACTTTCGCGAACAATTTGGTTTTGATTTCGTTGGATTGTTAACTGGAGATGCCAGCATCAACCGGGATGCGCCGATTGTAGTGATGACTACAGAAATTTTCCGGAACATGCTTTACGGCACACCCATTGGGCAGGTCGGTATCTCCTTAACAGATGTGGAGGCAGTGGTGCTAGATGAGTGCCACTACATGAACGATCGCCAACGGGGGACTGTTTGGGAAGAATCAATTATTTATTGTCCCCGTGAAGTTCAACTAGTAGCATTGTCGGCCACAGTTGCTAACAGCGAACAACTCACAGATTGGCTAAATCAAGTTCATGGCCCTACAGACTTGATTTATTCAGATTTTCGTCCTGTTCCCTTGGAATTCCATTTTGGCAATATCAAGGGAGTATTTCCGCTATTGAATGAGGATAAGACTCAAATCAATCCCCGCCTACTCAAAAAGGGGAGAAGGAAAGAGTATGAAAAAGGCAAGGGCAATCGCAAACCAGAAGCCCCTAGCATAAATTTTATCCTCAGCTATCTCCAACAACGGGATATGCTACCGGCAATTTACTTTATTTTTAGCCGCCGGGGATGCGATAAAGCTGTGGCAGAAGTGGGCGATCTGTGGCTAGTCAATGAGCAAGAGGCACAGCAATTACGGCTGCAAATTGACGAATTTTTAACCCGCAACCCAGAAGCAGGACGTTCTGGACATATTGCCCCCCTGTACCGGGGTATAGCCGCACATCATGCGGGGATTTTGCCCGCTTGGAAAGTTTTGGTAGAAGAACTATTTCAGCAGGGGCTGATTAAGGTAGTATTCGCAACTGAGACACTGGCAGCAGGAATTAATATGCCTGCTCGGACAACAGTCATTTCCAGTATTTCCAAGCGCACCGACACCGGACACCGCATGTTGACAGCTTCTGAGTTCCTACAAATGGCGGGTAGGGCTGGTCGTCGTGGTATGGATGAAGTGGGTCATGTGGTGACACTGCAAACTCCTTTTGAGGGAGCAGAACATGCAGCAGCTTTGGCAATCAAAAAACCAGACCCCTTGGTCAGCCATTTTACGCCTAGTTATGGCATGGTGTTAAACTTGTTGCAGATTCACACCTTAGAAGAAGCTAGAGAATTAGTGGAACGTAGCTTTGGGCAGTATTTGGCGAATTTGCACTTACGGCCAAGACAGCAGCATATTGCTGAACTACAAGCAGAACTAGCCCAAATTCAGACGCAAATTGCTGCTGTGGAGGAAAGCGAACTTGCTAGCTATGAAAAATTGCGACAACGCCTGAAAGTAGAACAAAAACTGTTAAAGACGCTGCAAGAGCAAGCATTAGAAGCCCGGCAAGAAGAATTAGCAATGATGTTAAACTTTGCCGTGTCGGGAACATTACTAAGCTTGAAGGGCAAAAATATTACAGTATCGTCGCCTATCACTGCGGTGTTAGTAGGAAAAGCTCAAGTTTCCGGGCAGAACCCCTACTTAGTATGTTTGGGGCAAGATAACCGCTGGTATGTGGCCACAACGGCAGATGTAGTAAATTTGTATGCAGAATTACCGCGGATTGATGTGCCTCCTGAGTTGCTACCACCACCAGAAATGCCATTGAAGCCAGGACAGTCATATCCTGGTAACGAGGAAAATTTCGCGATCGCCTCACAAATACCCGAACCAGATGATTCTCTGCATATAGCACCAGAGGTAGCAGAACAACTCCGGCACGTTGCTGCTTTGCAAGAGGAATTTGAGGCTCACCCCCTACGTAAAGCCGGCAATGTCGGTAGTATTTTTAAAGGCAAGGTACGCGCCTTTGAATTAGAAGCAGAAATTCAAGAGTTACAAGCACAGGTAGAGCAACAATCCCAGCGACATTGGGAAGAGTTTCTTAACCTAATTGAAATTTTGCAGTACTTTGAATGTTTAGATAATTTGGTGCCTACCCAATTAGGACAAATAGCGGCAGCAATTCGAGGTGAAAATGAATTATGGCTGGGTTTAGTGCTTGCCAGTGGAGAACTTGACAACCTCGATCCACACCATTTAGCAGCTGCGGCTGCGGCTTTAGTAACAGAAACTCCGCGTCCAGACAGCAAAGTACGCTTTGATGTCAGCAACGAAGTTGCAGAAGCTTTAGCAAAACTACGCGGAATTCGCCGCAAGATGTTCCAGCTGCAACGTCGATATAATGTGGCTTTACCTATCTGGTTGGAATTTGAGTTAATTTCCTTAGTGGAACAATGGGCGCTAGGGATGGATTGGATTGAACTGTGCGATAACACCAGTTTGGATGAAGGTGATGTTGTAAGGATTTTACGCCGAACCTTAGATTTGTTATCGCAAATTCCCCACGTACCGTATTTGTCAGAATCTTTGCGGCGCAATACTTACCGTGCCATACAGTTGATTGATAGATTCCCGGTAAATGAAGTAGTCGAGTAGTTCGATTAAGGGTGATTCTCTGTGCGCTCATGATTTTGAAAATCCCCCTTAATGCCCTGAAAAGGGAAACTAAGGGGGATTTTAGGCTTTGAAAACAAGCCTTTGAATGGGCTGTTTTCTTTTAATTCTTCCCTTGGCTATTGCCAAAAAAAGACAAACGGGAAGATAAACGACTTCTTGAGTGTATGAAAAATAAATGTACCAAATTTTCTCTGGAAATTTAAGAGGTCTAGTCTTTTGATCGCAGTTTTTAATCACCATTCTCTGACATGGTTTAGTATTTTTCCAGACGCACCTCTCTGACATGGTTTAGTATTTTTCCAGACGCACCATAGCGTTATAGTCTGGCACACCTTCAAGCGATCGCTTACTTTTATCTTATTTTTCTGTCAACAGCAAGCTATTGGCGTAACCTTATCAAGTGTTTGCTCTTGATACTCCAAAATTCTCGGTTGAAACTTGGAAATTCTCAGTTGAAACTAAAAAGTTCTCGTTTTGAACTCGGAAGTTCTCACTTGAAACAAGAAACTTCTCACTTGAAACAAGAAACTTCTCACTTGAAACAAGAAACTTCTCACTTGAAACAAGAAACTTCTCACTTGAAACGAGAAACTTCTCACTTGAAACGAGAAACTTCTCGTTTAACTCTTGACTCTTGACCCTTCGCTGCGCTCGAGGGCATGCTTTTGACTCTTGACTATTTGTATACTCATCCTCCCATCCCCCCATCTGTAAAAAAGTATAATTAACACAAAGAATTATTTAAAATAACTCCCTATGTCTATGCGAGATCCGGCTGTATTGAAAAGTGTATCTGTCAGTCTTCCTTTTGGCATTGGTTCCATGTCCTGGGAAGCCGATCCAACAGAACGTAAAGCCGCTTGGTCGCTTTATGTAGAACTTGTTACCCGCATTGCCGTACAGCCATTGGAAGTTGACCAAGGGTTGGTGCGGGAAGCTTTGAATTCCCTCTATAGTTTATTTGGCACAACTCGCGAAATTCTCAAAACTGCTGGGCCTGGTGTAGGGGCTTCCCGTGATTCGGTAGGAGGGATTGCCATTGCCGTGCTGAATCGCGGTTTGCGTCCGTTTCTGTCGAAATGGCATCCTTTATTGCAAGCATGGGAAGCAAAACGCCCCCTGGGTATGAGTCCGAAGGAACATGAGCAGAGTTGGTCAGAGGAACCCAAGTTGCGAAGTGAGTTGGAAGTCCTGCGAGCTGGTTTGGAACAGTACGCGAATGCATTGGCGGTAATTGCAGGTGTGGAGGAGTGAGCAGGAGTAGGCGATGGAACACAATGTTTTCCTTTGCCATAACAGCAAAGAAAAGGCAGAGGTAGCAAGAATTAGAGAGCAACTAAAGCAGAGGGAAATCTTAGCTTGGCTAGATAAGTATGACTTTGAGCCATTTCGACCTTGGCAAGACCAACTCGAAGAAATTATTCCTCAAATCAAAGCTGTAGCTGTATTTATCGGTTCTTCTGGTGTAGGGCCTTGGGCAAATATTGAAATGAGAGAGTTTCTTGTTGAGTTTGCCCACCGTAAGCTTCGCATGGGTTTAGTCATCCTCCCTGGTTGCCCTGATGAACTCATAGAGAAAGTTCCAAGATTCATGAGGAGCTTCCATTGGGTAGATTTTCGCCAGCAAGACCCCGATCCGATGAATCAGTTGATTTGGGGTATTACTGGTCGAAAGCCAGAGCCGCAGAACCCCACCCCTAACCCCTCCCCGCAAGCGGGGAGGGGTTAGGGGTGGGGTTCTTCAACGATATGCAATCAACACCAACCATCTCTAGTCAACCGACTCAGGCAGATGACCTTGCCTCAGAAAAAGGCGTAGACTACACCAAACTACGCGATCTACTAGCAGCACATAACTGGAAAGAAGCTGACGAGGAAACCTATCGGGTGATGATTCAGGCAGTAGGTAAAAAAGATGGCGACTGGTTCACCTCAGAAGAACTCTTAAATTTTCCCTGCACTGACCTCCGCACAATTGACCATCTTTGGGTAGAATACAGCAATGGGCAATTTGGCTTCAGTGTCCAAAAGGAAATTTACCTGAGCGTCGGTGGCAAACCAGACGGCAAGTATTATGAAGAAGCCTGGAAATATACCGGGCGATCGCGTCGGGATGGGAAGAGCAATGAGAGTGTCGAGATCCGCCGCGTGAGTGCGCGTCGGGATGGGAAGAGCAATGAGAGTGTCGAGAACTGGGAGGACGTCCGTCGACGCGTGACGCGCGTGGCGACGCGTCGTCCGTCGACGCGTGGTGCCAGTTCGTGGGGTGGGACCGACCGACGACGACGACCGACCAGACACCTCCCCACCTCCGTCCCAGTAGATCCGACCGACCAGACACCTCCCCACCTCCGTCCCTTGCACCGGGGCGGTCTCTCTCTCGCGCATCGAGACTTGTAAACTGTAACATTTAAGCCTTCTAGAAGTTTGTCAAGATTTATTACAGAGCCACTTCCCACGAAATAATCAACATTTCAGAAATTCGATACCTGGCACTGCGGGGTTAAAGCAATTAGCCTGAATAAATTTTTCTGCTACTTCATGCACTTCCGTACTTTCTGTCACCTTTTGGTTATCCCAAGGTAAACTCATCTGTCCTGGCGACTTCTTGGCTTTGCCTTTATTCTTCATCGATGGCAAAAAGCGACTACCCCAATGGTTTCTTTTTTCTGGCTTTGGCTGTGGGCGGTATTTTTTGCAAAATCCTCGATATTTAGCCGCGCATTCCTCCAACGTTCTCCCCAGTTGCAAAAATGCCGGATGCCATTGGGTAATACCATCATTACTCAGACGGTCATGAGTACCATAGTTGCTAAAGTCGTAGAAAAAGCCCTGCTGTATTCCCGCCGCTTTCGGGTTAGCGTGGATATATCGTAAGGTATTCAATGCTCGGCGCTTATCTGTATTCGCAAAACCTGTACTGTGGTATCGCTTTTCCCAAAAATGCCCCGTGCGGTTCAGCATCCGGTTAAAACACATGGCAGTATACCAGTTCAGCCAATGCATTATTTTCGGTACATCCTCTGGCTGTTTCGGTTCCAGCAAATAATGGACATGATTGCTCATGATGCACAGCGCATACAGCTTAAACCCATACTTTTGCTGTGCTTTTTTTATCGCATACAAAAAAACTTCACGACATTCCAACCGCGTCAGGCGAAATTCACGGTTATTGCAACGTGTCGTGATGTGATAACAGAAACCTTGTTGAAAATTACGTTTTGGACGAGACATAGAGAATTTGCATTTATTACACAGATCCCCGACTTTTTTTAAGAAGTCGGGGATCTTGGGATCTTGTTTTGCAATTGGTGCAAGATTCCCATGCACCGGGGCGCACAGCAAAGGATGAAAATCTCTCTTCCCCAATCCCTATTTTCAAGACAAATATGAATAAACTCATCTGTTCAGGTTAGCGAGTAAATATGGTAAAAGAGAAGAATCCAAGAAAGCTTTTATCGTATGAGTGAGCATTTCATTGCCCTGCCAGAGAATGTTTACTGTCACCTGCTAGCTGTTGCCCAATCACAGGGAATGACACCTGCTGATTGGATTGCATCACAGCTGCCGCCAGATGTTGACCAGCAAAAACCGCTGGCAACTTCCTTGTCAGATCTAATTGGATCTATTAACAGTCAGGTTGAACCTCCTCAGACCTACCAGAAAACTGTCTTTGGTGAAGCGATCGCCACTAAGCTTGCCAAGCAGGGTATTCGCAGACCGTGATTCTGGCTGATACTGCACCGTTGATTGCTTTGATTGATGCGGGACAGGGAGAAGCGCATCATCGTTGTGTCGAAGCCTATCAAAAGATAACCAATCCCCTGATAACAACATGGTGCTGTTTTACAGAAGCCATGTATTTCTTGTATCAGTTACGAGGTTGGTTCGCCCAGGATATCCTGTGGCAATTTGTTGAACGGAAAGCACTTTATTTGCATACATCAGGCATTGATGAGCAGCAAAGAATTCGGGAACTGATGAAGCAGTATCAGGACGTGCCGATGGATTTGGCAGATGCTTCTCTTGTCTCTGCTGCCGAGACATTAAATATCAGTCGGATTTTTTCGCTGGACAGCGATTTTTATATTTATCGTTTACAGGGAAAAAAGGCATTTGAGGTAATTCCTTAAATTACTCCTTAAATTAAGGTTATTTCATTTTCGCCTAGCCCCCTAGGGTGTGTTTTCAAAGTATCAGTTTTGTCATGCTGTAGGCGTAGCCTTCCCGTAGGGTACGAAGCGACAGCGTAGTGAAGCATCTCTATAACCCTGATTTTTACGAGATTCTTCGCTTCATTTCATTTCGCTCAGAATGACATTTAGGAGTTTGAAAACACGCCCTAGCCCCCATAGTTAAGTAGGGTGTGTTACGGCTAAAATCGGATTTGAGCGATGATTCAGAAGCTTGTGCCGTAACGCACCATAATTGAACGGTGCGTTAGACGCATTAAAGTTTTTCGTTCGTCAAATCATATACACTCGTGCGTCTAACGCACCCTACATGAATTTTATCTTTGTTTCATAAATTCTCTGGATCAATACCCAATTCTCGCAGTTTCGCTGCTAGGCGTTCAGCTTTTTGTGTTTCTCGTTCAGCAACTTCTTCCGGCGTAGGAACTAACTGTCCTTCCGCAGTAAAATAACGCAATTTATTTTCATGAACACCCAAGTACAAACTTAGCTGCTGACTCCACAACCAACCTTGGGGATTAGGTTCTATAGGTTGATAAGTACCACCAACCAAAATAAACCCAGCAAATTCTAAATTATTCGGGTCAAACCAAAAGTATTCGGGTGTACGAAAGATATCTTGATATATCTGTTTTTTTAAACCTTTATCTGTCGCTGCTGTTGAATTTGATAGTAGTTCTATAATTAAGTTTGGATATTTGCCTTCTTCTTCCCAAACCACCCAACTTTTACGCGGTTTGCGTTCAGTTCCCAGCACGACAAAAAAATCTGGCCCTCGGAAGTCCTCTGACTTACGCTGGCGTGGACTGTAGTAAATCGTTAAATTACCGCCAGCGTAAAAGTCATTGCGGTTTTGCCACCACAATTCTAAACACTGTAATAGCAGAACGATCTGGCGTAGATGTAAATCACTTTCCAACGGCGGCTCGTCACTATATAAATCCCCTGGTGGAAATATTACATCTTTTGGGGGTTCAAAATCTTTGGCGACGGACATGGCTGCAAGTGTTTAGGTGATAAGTCTAGCGTAGCAGTATCGCTGTACGGACTTGATTCAAATTTTTTCCAACCGCACTACAGCATTGTAATCTGGCACTCCTTCTGTAGAACGCTTACTTTTATCTAGCAACACATTCCCCTCGGGCCAGTGAATCTGCAAGTTCCCTGATTGAATAGGTGCAATATATACTCGTCCTTTGAACTGTCCCAATTCATTCTTAAGAATTACCGCATCCCCATCTTTTAACTCTAGCTTGGCTGCATCCGAGGCATTCATTAACACTGCTTCGCGTACTGCGCCAGTAATGGCATCTTTGCGTTCTTGCACCATACTGTTAAATTGTTTACCTCGGCGCGTTGCTACTAGAAAACAGCCTTCTGGTAATTCCTTCTGAGGTGGGGATAATACCGTAAAGTGCGCTTTACCATCCGCTGTGGGAAAGTTCCAACCAAAACACAGATGGGAACTGCCATACTGAAATTGATCTCCTGCTGATTGCAAATGTTGAATACCTGCGTACTGCGGGATGACTCGGGCAATTTCTTGCCGCATCACAGATGTATTTTCAAAATGTAGAGACGCGACATGTCGCGTCTCTACAACGCGCCTTGCCAATTCCATGAATACTTCCCATTCCGGACGCGCCTCACCTATCCTGGGGCCGGGAATTTCCGGGCTAAAAATTACTCGGCGTTCGGTGCTAGTCTCGGTGACTCCGCCGGGAATTTCGTAGCGAGTTGTGGCAGGGAACAGCACTACGGTATCGCTTGGTTCTACTAACATCTGACTGGAAAGCACAATATCCATGTGTACCCGCAAAGGTACGCGCTTTAAAGCATCTTCCACGTAGTCTGGTTCTGGTAGCACTTCTAAGAAATTGCCCCCCACGGAGAACAACACATCTAATTGTCCTTGGTAGGCTGCATCAATCATTTCGGGAGCAATCAAACCCTTACTCGCAGGCACTTCAAAACCCCAAAGCCGGCTTAACTGTGCCGCATTTTCAGCGGTGATCGGCTTGCCACCAGGAAACACTGTGGCGTAACAACCCATCTCCGCACCACCCTGAACGCCAGAATGTCCGCGAATTGGCATTAAACCGCATCCTTCGCGACCAACAAACCCTTTGGTGAGTGCTAAATTGATGATGGCTCTCACATTATCTTCGCCGCATTCGTGCTGGGTAATGCCCATACTCCAGACAAACACAGCTTTTTGGGCTTCTGCAACCATTTTGGCAAAGGTGTACATTTGCTCGCGAGTGCTGCCAGAAAGTTGCTCTAATTCTTCCCAAGATTGATTTGACAGTGTCGCTTTTAGTTCTGCAAAACCAGTAGTGTAGCGATCGCTAAACGACTGATCTACCCAATCATTAGCAATCATATGCTTGATTGTGCCGTTTAAAAATGCCATGTCGCCGCCCATGTTCACTAAGAAGAAATCTTCCGCAAACTTGGTACCAAACAAGGCACTTTCGGGAATCGAAGGAACCCAGTAGCGCTCCATTCCTGGTTCGCGATAGGTGTTAATTACTACAATCTTTGTCCCAGCTTTTTTGGCGTAATGCAGATATTTGACCGTGACAGGCTGGTTGTTGGCGACGTTTGAACCGATAAATACTAATAAGTCAGTACCCACCCAGTCTTTATAAGAACAGGTAGTAGCGCCGACACCAAGGGCGGCTTTGAGTCCGGCGGTACTGGGAGAATGGCAAATACGGGCAGCATTATCAATATTATTTGTCCCCATTGCCCGTACAGCTTTTTGGGTGGCGTAGTAAGTTTCGTTGACAGTGCCGCGACTGGTAATGTAAAAACTGAGGCGGTCTGGTGTAGTGGCACGAATGCGTGCAGCAATTACATTTAAAGCTTCATCCCAGCTTACTCGACGAAAACCCTTTTCCCCACATCGGCGGATCATGGGGTAGGGAAGGCGTCCCAATTCTCGTAATGCCACACTTTTTTGCTTTTGTAACTGTTCTACATCTTCTAACAGTTGGGGATCAAAAGCTGGCATTGTGTTCATCCGCAACAACCGTAACCGGACATTGCATAGATGAATTCCGTCTAAAGTCCAATCTTTCATCCCGGTTGTACCTAAAGCACAACCGTCACAAACTCCCTTGTTGAGGATATTCCATGCATAAGGCAGGCGATCGCGCGACAGCCAAATAGCACGAAAGACTTCCCAATAATTGTTAGGGTACTGCTCCCCGATACCAAAAGGCTTCCAACTTGCCCAGTTAGAGGGTGTCCAACGCTTTTTCGGTTTCCGCAACATAGGAAGGATAAAAGATAAAGTTTGAAGGCAAAAGGGTAAATCTTCACCCTTCATACTTCACACTTTAGCTTTAAGTATTGGGTTTTGCCGTTGTTAACTTCTGCTTGTTTCAACGAAAGCCCGATCTAAACAAGCCTGTAATTTTTCTGCCAGCACTTGTACATGAGGTTCTTCCAGACAAGTTAGATGCAAACCAGGAATGGAAAGAACATCTAGTCGTCCTGTGACAAAATTACCCCAGCCATATACCGGGCCACATTGTAGACCTACAGTTTGTTGAAAGTAACGTTTCATTTGCTCAGTCAGCAAGAGAACCATTTGACCTGGGTAGACTTGGACAACATATTCTTTCTTTGCCTGCGTGTTAGCATCGATAATCTTTAGATGCTCAGGTGTAGAAGATAGAGGGTTTTCTTCCACATGCAACTTGAGAAGATCATATTCTATATAACACTTTAACCACTGATACCATAGCTGAATTCTTTCCCAAATGTAGGCAGACCCTCCGCGAAGAATATTATTTAAATGCAGCGGAATTCGCTTCAAGAATGGTAAGCGCGTCTTCACATTGGGAAGAAAAGAATCAAATAAAACTAAAATTCCGATCCTCTCACCTTGCTTGTGGAGTTGCTGCGCCATCTCGAAGGCGACTAACCCGCCAAAGGAGTACCCACTCAGAAAATAAGGGCCATGAGGTTGAACCGTTCGGATTTGTTGAATATAGTACGACGCCATATCTTCAATCCGTGTTAAGGGGGGTCGTTTGCCATCAAGTCCTTGTGGTTGCAATCCGTATATCGGTTGATCCGTCCCCAAATGCAATGACAAATTCCGGTAGCAGAGAACTTCTCCAGCTAGACCATGAACACAGAATAACGGCGGCTTTGAGCCATTGGGATTAATTGCGACTAGAGATGACCAATTTTCTGGAGTTTGACTTTGGCTAGTTGCTAATTCCTCTTTTGGGTGAATAATTTGAGCAAGAGCCTCAATAGTTCCAGATTGAAACAGGATGGCTAAGGGAAGTTTTTTACCAAATTGCGTCTCGATTTTCGCGAATAAGTTTAAAGCCAGGAATGAATGTCCACCTAAATCAAAGAAGTTATCTTTAATACCAATGGCTTGAATGCCTAATACTTCTTCCCAAATCTGGGTTAGTTGGTATTCTATTTGATTTCGGGGGGCAACAAAGGTTTTTGCGTCCTCTTGTCTGATTCGCTCAGGTGCGGGTAAGGCTCGACAATCTACTTTACCATTGGGATTTAAAGGTAAAGCCTCTAGCACTACAAAGGCTGAGGGAATCATGTAATTAGGCAGCTTTTCACGCAGGAAATGCCGTAGTTGATTCGCTGTAGCATTTTGCTGAGGCTTGAGGACGACATAGGCAACCAAGCATTTGTCACCAGGAACATCTTCGCGTACAGTTACCAGTGCCTGTTGTACAGCAGGATTTTGATTAAGGGTAGCTTCAATCTCTCCCAACTCAATGCGGAAGCCACGCATCTTGATTTGGTCGTCAATGCGACCGAGGTATTCGATGTTGCCATCGCTCGTGTAGCGGACTAAATCGCCAGTTTTGTACAAGCGTGCTCCTGCTTGCTGGCTAAAGGGATTGGAGATGAACTTAAGAGTGGTCAAATCTGGGCTGTTAAGGTATCCCCGTGCTAATCCCACACCACTAATGTGCAATTCACCAGGTACGCCAATTGGCACAGGTTGTAAATGAGAGTCGAGAATATACACTTGGGTGTTGGCGATCGCGCGACCGATGATTGGCTTGATTTGAGACATTTGCAACTTGCAAAGCGTCGCATCGACAGTGCATTCTGTTGGGCCGTAAACGTTGTAAAAATTAATGTTTTGAGCTTGGGTTAAAGTTTGCCAAGTAGAAGGGGCGATCGCTTCTCCTCCAACCAGTACGCACTTAGGTACATCACCCCCAAGCAACCCTGCCCTTATTAACAGTTCCAATTGCGATGGCGTGCAGTCAAATACGTCGATTTTGTGGTCTTGCAGGTAAGATAACAAGGCATCCCCATCAAATCGCACCATTTCCGGCACTATGTAGAGAGTATGACCTTTGAGTAACTGAATAAATTGTTTAACCGAAGTATCAAAACTCAAAGACCCATTTAAACTAACTCGCAGTTGTGAATCCTGAAATTCGGCATAGACCGCTTTGTGCAGACCCTCCAAAAGATTTACAACACACTTATGTTCGATCAAAACTCCCTTCGGCTTACCTGTAGAACCGGAAGTATAAATGACGTAAGCTAAATTACCAGAGGTAACACCACTGACAACATTCTCCTCACTTTCAGCAGAAATTACAGCCCATTCTGTATCAATGCATACGCACCTGGGGATTTGAGGTAACTTGGACAGCAATTTTTCTTGAGTCAGCAACACCGATACACCGGCATCCTCCAGCATAGAGGCGAGGCGCTCAATCGGATAATTGGGGTCAACGGGTACATAAGCCCCACCTGCTTTAAGAATCCCCAGTAGTCCTACTATTATTTCTAGGTCGCGTTCTACACAAATACCCACCAGTACTTCTGGCCCTACTCCCAAACCACGTAAGTAGTGCGCGAGTTGATTCGCTCGTTGATTTAGTTGCCTATATGTTAGAGACGCGAATGCCCTTGTCTGTACATCCTCAAACACCACCGCCACCGCATCAGGGGTGCGTTCCACCTGCTCCTCAAATAACTGATGGATACACTTGTGTTGGGGATACTCGGTTTGAGTATTGTTCCATTCAAACAGCAATTGCTGTTGTTCTGCTGCTGTCAGTAGAGGCAATTGGGAAATAGGCTGTGCGGGATTAGCTACAATACCTTCTAGCAAAGTCTGGAGATGACCAATCATGCGGGTAATTGTATCCGCATCAAACAGATCGGTACGGTATTCTATCCGGCCAATCATACCTTCGGGTCTTTCATCCATTTCAATGCATAAATGGAACTTGGCTGTACCCGAATGAATATCCATCTGGCTAATTGTCCACCCCAGATCGTGACATTCTGGCAAAGGAGGCTCAAGGACAAACGCTACTTGAAAAAGAGGGTTTTGACCCAATTGACGTTCTGGTTGGAGTACTTCTACTAATTTCTGAAAAGGCAAGTCTTGGTGAGCATAAGCCTCTAGAGTTACCTCTCGTATGCGCTTCAATAGCTCTCGAAAAGCGGGATTGCCAGAGAGATCGGTACGCAGAACTAAATTATTGAGGAAATTCCCCATTAGCCCTTCCACTTCTGGTCGGTTCCGTCCTGCTGTCACCGTGCCGATCGCGATATCTTCTTGGTTTGAATAACGATAAAGTAAGGTTTTAATAGCCGTCGCCAGCGTCATGAAGAGTGTTGTTCCCTCTTGACGACTTAGTATCTTGAGCTTTTCTGTTAAGCTCTTGGACAGTGCGAAACTTTGCTGCGATCCCTGAAACGTTAACTCTGCCAGCTGTGGACGGTTAGTAGGTAACTGCAATGTTGGTAGATTAGCTAGCTTTTGCTGCCAGTAGGCTAGCTGAGTCAATAAAATTTCTTCTTGAAGCCATTGCCGTTGCCAAGCAGCAAAATCTGCGTACTGGAGCGTTAACTCTGGTAAAGGTGAAGGTTGATTGCTAGAGAAGGCTGTGTATAGTGCTTGCAATTCTGGAAGAAGGATGCTGTGCATCGATACCCCATCCATCACCAGATGATGTATAGCTAAATATAGCCTGTTGTCTGTCTCGTCTAGTTGTATCAACATCGGGCGCAGAAGTGGCCCTTGAGCAAGATCAAAGGGTTGCGTTAAATATTCTGTGGCTAACCGTAGGGCTTCTGCTTCTCGTTTCCGATCGGGGAGTTGGCGCAGATCCACTATTGGCAGTGTGACAGGAAAAGCAGGATGAATTACCTGAATGGTTTTCCCGTCCGTTGTTGCAAAAGTAGTTCGCAAAATTTCGTGACGCCGCACGAACTCTGTAAGACTCTGTCCCAAAGCAGCAAAATTAATGCCTCCCCCTAAGCGAATGGTGCAGGTTTCGTTATATATAGGTTCCTCTGGGTGCAATTGCGTGAGAAACCAATATAGTTCCTGAGTAAAAGAGAGAGGCAAGGTTTGGTTGCGTGAAATTGGTTGTATGGACAGTGCTTGTAATCCCTGCTGTTTCTGACAAGTGGCTTCAATGCTATTTGCCAAATTAGCTACTGTAGGGTACTCAAAGCAAGCACTCACAGGCAAGTCCACTTGCAAAATGTCGCGCACCCGAGAAATCACTTTTGCTGCCAACAGTGAATGTCCACCCAATTCAAAGAAGTTATCGTTAATGCCAATTTCAACCCCTAAGACTTCAGTCCAGACGTTAGCTAAGATTGTCTCTATATGAGTGCGGGGTGCAAGGAAACTGGTTGAGCGATTAAAACACGAAGCATCGGGTACAGGTAAAGCACGATGATCGATTTTACCATTGGGATTTAATGGCAAGGCATCCATGAATACAAAGGCACTAGGCACCATGTAATCGGGTAACTGCTCTTGTAAAAAGCGGCGCAATTCGCCTTGAGTGGGAATTTGGTCTGAGTTCGCCACGATGTATGCTACAAGTCGTTTGTCTCCAGGAACGTCTTCGCGGACAATGGCGATCGCTTGTTGCAGGAGCGAATGTTGATTAAGTACAGCGGCAATTTCTCCTAACTCTATGCGGAAACCACGAATTTTGACTTGCTCATCAACGCGGCCAAGAAACTGGATGTTTCCATCTGGCAAGTATCGTGCCAAGTCGCCAGTTTTGTATAATCGGGCACTAAAATCTGAATCAAAGGGATGCTGGATAAACCGCTCTTTAGTCAAATCCGGACGGTTGAAATAGCCTCGCGCCAGACCCACGCCACCGATGTATAACTCTCCACAGTCACCATCTGCAACTGGCTGTAAATTTTCATCCAAAATATAAATCTCAGCATTACTAATTGAGCGACCAATCGGAGCAGTGATATAGTTTGTATGATGCTGACAAACCCAAAAGCTAGTGTCAATAGAAGCTTCAGTCGGGCCGTAACAATTGACCAGTACATTATCCAAATTTAAACGCTCAAAGAAGCGTTCAACCAGTTCAATCGGTAACGCTTCACCACCACTAGTGATGTGCCGCAGGCTTCGACAATTCTCAATTCCCTCTTGTTCGAGTAAAGCACGCAACTGCGACGGTACAAAAGCTGCAACAGTAATTTTCTCATTGGCGATCGCCTCAACCAGGTAACTCATGTCTCGCTGTCCACCCGGACGCGCCATCACCAACTGTGCGCCAAAGCACAACGGCCAGAATATCTGCCAAACTGAGGGGTCGAAGCTAAAAGAAATCGTTTGTAAAACTTTATCGCTTGCAGTTAATGCAAATGTTGTTTGCCGCCAATAAAGTTGATTGCAGATACCGCGATGGGGAATCATGACACCTTTGGGTTTGCCTGTCGAACCAGAGGTGTAGATCACGTAGATGAGGTTGTCAATCGTTGCGTCACTTATTGGATTGGCTTGGCTGTTGCGGGCGATATTAACCCAATCTGAGTCTAGGCAAACTACTTGTGCCTGATGTGTTGGTAGACTTTTAACCAAGTCTGCTGTTGTCAGCATCACTGGTGTTTGGGTATCTTCTAAGATAAAAGCTAAACGTTCGCCAGGATAGGACGGATCTAACGGTACATACGCACCACCCGCTTTGAGAATACCCAGTAATCCCACCACCATCTCTAGGGAACGTTCAACACAAATACCCACCAGTACTTCTGGCCCTACTCCCAAACTCTGTAAGTAGTGTGCCAGTTGGTTCGCCTCTTGGTTTAACTGCCTGTAGGTAAGTTGTTCATCTTCAAATACTACCGCCACTGCATCGGGTGTGCGTTCAACTTGCTTTTCAAAAATTTCATGCACGCACAGATGTTTAGTATATGCATGGCTGTCATTCCACTCCTGTTGGATCTGAGATTTGTTGCTCTGAGTCTGACTATGAATCGAATAATTTTGATGATTGTATGAGTTACTATTTTTTATTTGCATATTTATTGATATTAATAGAATTACTCACTATATAAATCGACTGAGTCACCAAATTTCACAGAATGAATACTAGTGCAGAATGGCGGAAATAAAACTACCATTTAAAATAGCAAAAAAGTCCAGAATACAATTCTTCTAAATGCGTGACTATTGACTTACTCGGTAGCGGTACTAGTTACTGAAATTCACAGTCACTTTATAATTAAACATCAGCTGATTACAGCTTATTACGCTGGTTTTGAAAGCAATACTAATTATACATAAGTCTGTAATAAATCAACTTCTTGATGAGTTATATCAAATCCGTTTGATTAGTTATCGTATCTGCCCTCACCCCTCTCTCCCAACTTGGGAGAGGGGCAGGGGTGAGGGTTTTTAATGAACATGAATTAGCCGGACTTGATATTAGATGCTCTCGTGCTAGTATCAGCTCTTGATGCACTTTTTTTAGCTGGCTCTCATCTTTAATCTCATGCTCAAAATACTTTAAATAACTTTCAAGAAATTGAATACGTAAATGTGGTTCTTCCACATTGATGAGAAAAGGTAAATCACTTTCGACCATAAAGCGGATAGCCAACATAGGAATAGGACTTCGGAGTGGACGGAACTTAGAATTATGCAGTCCTGGGCTTTCAGTACGCTTATGAAATTCTCCTAGCATCAACCCTAATTCCACAAAAGAGGGTTTAAGTTTTTTTTGGACACTATCGATGAATTTGCAAGTATCATCGAGAGTAATATCAGGAAATATCAGTAAAAATGTTTTGTACAAAGCAGCTTGTTTTTCACGCGGTTCTGTTTCTAGAAAAAGCTGTCGGTGCTGGATCACAATTTCTTCAATTTGTTGTGGTTCTAAATCTTTTGTATGAATAACTTTAAAGTGAATGTTATTGGACTTGAGCGATTGCGGCACAAAAGGGCAAACAGGGCCAGTTCTACCTAAATCTGGATGATGTTTTGCTAAAAAACTTTTAACCCATTGCATTATTTCAATTAAATAGGGAAGGTCTTGTTGGAACTGCTCAATTTCAACTAGTGTATATAGTCGCATAGTGTTCAGATTATTTGCAGTTACTTGGGTAGTGACTTTACAGTAGTTTACTAGCGACGCGGTATCAGGCTAAACATCTACTAAAAGACAAAATTTATGCTTGTTTTAGTAGTTTTTCTCGGTTTCTATTTAGGGCTATCTACAGAAAGAGACTGTACACATAAGTCGAATGTCGGCATCTTAATTTATTAAATAAATAACCTGAATTATTTAAATTTTATTTATTTAATAATTTAATGCTAATCATCTGAAAACTTGACTAGTAGTTTATATCATTAATTTATGAGGAGCTAAAAATACCCCAAAGTACGTAAAACTCAGAATATGGAAATCAAGTTACTCTTCATCATTAATGACATACTCCAGTGGCTCACCAAATAAATTTTGCGAGATGATTTGGTTTTTTATAACCTCTTTATTCAAAGAAACTCAGTTTATTTGAATCTGGAAGATTTTTATGAAATGTCCACTTGGCTATTAACACCCCTTGTGTAAGAGTTGTTTCTCTTACACTGCAAATTTGTAAATATATATGTGCTTAATATTATTCTGAACTTGTTTATCCAAAATTTTTATGATATTTAGGTTTAAATACGAACTCTTTTTATCAAGATTGTATAAAACGGCTCTTTTGATTTCAAAAATATATTATAATGATTAATTTTTTGTAGTATCATTTGAGAATTATTGCTTAAACATCGATACTAATTAAATCAGCTAAACACACGCTCAAACAGCTAGCGTTCTTACGTGCCATTAATCTGCCGAGAATTGAGTCGTAAATAAAATGCCAGCTGCGATCGCACACTTCAACTTGGCTTTGAATCACAAGATTAAGTAACGTAGTTGGTCATAGCGCTGACTGTCCACGTTTAGCCACAATATCCCAGTTGACTTTCATGTAGCCCTGTTCAATATGGGTAAAGTGCTTCCTTAATTGCTGATGGGCATCAGGCAGGGCGTGAAATGGAATTGATGGGTATAAATGGTGTTCGGCATGAAATGGCATATTCCACATTAAAAATCGCACAGGCCAGAGTGTCAAGGTTGTGCGTGTATTCGTGAGCAGATTAGCATCAAGAGAGCAACCTGTGTGTTCTGCCAGCAGAATAAAACGCAAAATCGGTTGACCGACTAAGAGCGGCAGGAGCCAATAGAGTAAAAACCAAGGCTGACCTACAATTATGGAGAGAGCGATCGCAGCTGCATAAACAGTTAATTGCCATCGCGTAGATCGAATGACTTCGGCTCGTGCTGTTTCTGGTATAAATGGGCAATCGTCAAGTTGACCAAGTGCAGCACGAAAATGCCCCCGTATCTTTCCTTGCCACCAGGGTAAACCACTAATGATCAACAGGTATTTACCCAGATTACTGGGCTGGAGGTCGGTTAATTCCGGATCTTTGCCAGGAACACGAGTGTAGAGGTGGTGCCACTTGTGATAGTGACGATAGAATGTGCTGTTGTAAAAAGAAAGCACGCCTGCACACCAAGCCACAGCATCATTTAAGCGATTGTTAGCGAAAGGGGTTCTGTGAACGCCTTCGTGCATCGGTGCAAACATCGAAGCTATACTAAAGCCATAAATAATCAGTGCTGGTATTGCCAGCAACCAATTACCAAAATTCGTCGCCCACAGGTAGCCACTGCATCCCATCACAGTTAGATGTCCAGCCAGTTGTATCAGCCCTTGACCGTTAGAGCGATCGCTCAAAACACTTAATTCTTTTACACTGAGAATCTGGCGGGCGTTTTGCTGCTTCTGGGCTTTATTATCCAAGAATTCAGATTGAGTAATTGCATCGCTAGACATAATTCAAACTCCACATTATATATAGATGAGCGTAGTTGAACTTACAATACAATCTTAATTAAATACCTATAGAACCAATATTTGATTTTTGAAAAGATACGTAGGGGAGGCAAAAAGGGGTGTGGATTTTCCTCCCCCTTTATTGCCGTTGCGTTACGCCAAAGGCTAACGCACCTTTCTAAGTTTTTGGTAAGTTACGCTACGCGATAACTACGTGTACTTAGATTTTTCAATAATCAAACCAGATTCCTATAGTCGCTGCTGCATGATTAGGCGTGCATGTTCGTAATCTCGCTCAACTAAATAAGAAAAATGGTAGTAAGAGGCGATAAAAAAGTTACAACCATATTTTTGATAGTGGTCAGCGATCGCTGTTTTCGTGGAAGCGTTTGTGATTTTGGTGAAAGCAATTGCTATTTTCGTGGAAGCATTTGTGATTTTGGTGAAAGCAATTGCTATTTTCGCGGAAGCGTTTTTGATTTTGGTGAAAGCAATTGCTATTTTCGCGGAAGCATTTGTGATTTTTGTGAAAGCAATTGCTATTTTCGTGAAAGCGTTTTTTATTTTTGTGAGAGCTTTACTCCAGTTATTATGTCAGTTCCCTTATTAGCAATCATCATGGTTGCTGCCGCCGTATTTGCGGTTATTGGAAGCGGAAACACGGAAGAGTCAATTATGCGTAGGTTAGACGTGCTACGCACCTTGAGTTCTGTGTTCACCACGGAATCCTCATCAGCTCCCATCCTGCAAGTTCCGCAATAGTGGTGTGTTGTATCGGCGTTTTCTCTGATGTAGGTTTCCAAATCTTGACCTGGTTGTGGAGCGATTTGCTTTTCACGCCATTGGCTCAAGCCTGGTTGATTGCCAATACAGATGCTTAACTCAAGCGCCTTTTTACACTTCTCCATATCTCCAGGTGCCGTCAGGTATCTTGGGTCAACGAGGGGAGCGTCCTCAGGATTGCTTGAGCGCAAGGTAATAGTTCCCATACTTTTCAGGTGCATTATGTTTGGCCACAACCAAAAAGAATGCTTTGGACCTAAGAAACCTTTCAGTGTTCCAACACCTACAGAGGATTCTATGTCGATAACTGAACTACTGTTTTCTGTAGAATCGAAGATAACTGCTGGTGCTAGACCGTAGGAATAGAAAGGCACATCTTGACTGGGGAATATAGAAAATCCGGCACTGACAAAAAGGTCATCGTAAAAATTTTTCCCGACTTCCGGAACATTCGCAACTACAGAAATACCAAGTTTTTTTAATTCGTTTTCGTCGCCGACACCTGAAAGCATCAAGATTTTTGGAGTTGCGATCGCACCTGCACTTAGAATAACTTCATTCTGTACATAAGCAAGCTGTTTTTTACGGTCTTTGATATATTCAACACCAACTGCTACTGAATCCTCAAATAAGATTCGGGTTACAAAAGCCTGACTTAGCACGGTTATATTCTGATATCCATCTGGTCGGAAAGTGCTGTACGTGGTTTCTCGAGTAAGATTGGGTGAGTTAGTCACGTTAAATTGAAATCTAGCGTATCCATATTGACTCTCACTGGTATTGTAGTCAGGATTATAAGGCAAGCCATATTGGGAGGCGGCATTAAACAAGTCATTGATGAACTGATCTGCTTCTGGTGTCATCACTTTCATGGTCTGCTCTACCTGCTGAAAGTGTGGCAAAACATCATTCCATGACCAACCCGGCGCTACCTTTCCCCACGCATCAAAGTCAGAGATGCTACCCCGCACGTAGACCATCGCATTATGCAGCGCACACCCTCCTAAAACTTTTGCTTGCGCTAGCTGAATAACACGATTGTTTAAGTTTGGTTGAGGTACTGACTGATATCCCCACTCAATTTCAGGACAATTCTGCAAAACTTCAAACCAGTCGCTTGGTGTCCACATCTGTGGGTTATCTGGAGCCTTTCCAGCTTCGATCGTGAGAATACTTATAGCTGAGTCACGAGCGGCAAGTTTTGAGGCAACTATGCTTCCCGCCGATCCCGCACCAACAACAATATAGTCATAATAAACTCTTTTTTCCATCTCGCATAACTCCTTCACACCTAATGCTTATAGATAACTGAAGTTTTGACTGTTTGCAGGCGATCGCCTTTTTCAATCTCTGCGGATGTTTAAAACAAAATTAACTCTGTACCTTATAACCACGTACTTATATCTTAAGAGGTACATACGCTACGCTAAGCATAGCCACCATAAAAGACGGAAGTCTTGAGGAAAAATGCTATGGCTACTACTTTATCTGTACCAAGTTCTATCGAATCCTTGTTAGGTCAAGAAGCAGAAGACCTGCTGACATATAAAGCCAAAGTTTCTAAAGATTTACTACACCTACCAGGCCCCGACTTTGTAGATCGAGTCTGGGTAAACAGCGATCGCCATCCCCAAGTTTTGCGTAATCTCCAGCTACTTTATTCCACAGGCAGACTTGCCAACACTGGTTATCTTTCCATTCTGCCAGTAGACCAAGGGATTGAACATTCTGCGGGTGCATCTTTCGCGCCTAATCCCATGTACTTTGACCCAGAAAATATTGTTAAGTTGGCGATCGCCGCAGGTTGTAATGCTGTTGCGACAACTTTAGGAGTATTGGGATCAGTTTCACGCAAATATGCCCACAAAATCCCCTTCATTGTCAAACTTAACCATAACGAACTCCTGACTTATCCCAATCAATTTGACCAAATTATGTTCGCCTCCGTCGAACAAGCTTGGAATTTAGGCGCTGTAGCAGTAGGTGCGACAATTTATTTTGGTTCAGAACAATCTGCTAGACAAATTCAGGAAGTCAGCCAAGCATTTAAACGCGCCCATGAACTGGGAATGGTGACAATCCTGTGGTGCTACCTGCGTAACAGTGCTTTCAAGCAAGATAAAGATTATCACATTGCCGCTGACCTCACGGGGCAAGCGAATCATCTGGGCGTGACAATTGAAGCTGACATTATTAAACAAAAGTTACCAGAAAATAACAATGGCTATGAAGCAGTAGCCAAAGCAGCTAATAAGAGTTACGGCAAAACAGATAAACGAGTTTATTCAGATTTAACAACAGATCATCCAATTGATCTAACTCGTTACCAAGTGCTGAATTGTTACTGCGGACGTGCAGGATTGATTAATTCTGGTGGTGCATCTGGTAAAAATGACTTTGCAGAAGCAGTTCGCACCGCAGTTATTAACAAACGCGCTGGCGGTACAGGATTAATTTCCGGACGCAAAACCTTCCAGCGTCCTTTTGAAGAAGGCGTGAAATTATTTCAAGCTATTCAAGATGTTTATCTGTCAAAAGATGTAACTATTGCTTAGACTGGATTTTTGAGGAGGGTTAAACCCTCCTTAATTTCAGCTAGATATCAAATGCCGGGATACCTTTATTCATGCGGTTTCTCATGCTGTGGCTGGACGGGGAAAATGGCTAAGGATCGTGTAGAAATTAGAAGGAAGAAGTACTTCAAACTCAGTTCACAAATCGCTCAGTTGGATAATGCACAATTGCATTCTCTGTTTGACAATAGTGAGTCGAATGAGTCTAGCACGGGTTGGGGGAGAAATCACACCATCATCCTTGGGGAATCCAAAATCTTTGTGAAACGTGTTCCGGTTACAAACATCGAATTTGACAACCAGTTCTCCACCAAAAACCTCTATGACCTACCGACTTACTGTAATTACGGCTTCGGTTCTACTGGTTTTGGAGTCTTCCGGGAACTCGTGACCCATATCAAAACAACCAACTGGGTATTGGACGGGGCGATCGCCACCTTCCCACTGATGTACCATTATCGAATTATTCCGTTCTCCGGGCGGCGTGCGGATGTGGATAGGTCACATCTAAAAAGTTATGTAGAATACTGGGGCAATAGTGAGAACGCCGGGAAGTATGTGTTAGATAGAGCGATCGCCAACTATGAGTTGGTTCTATTTCTAGAGTATATACCGCATGTTCTGGAAACATGGCTGCGAGAAAACCCCAACAAACTTCAGAAACACCTGGATGACTTGCGCACGACGATTACCTTTTTGAGGACTCAGGGAATCATCCACTTCGACGCACATTTTCGCAACGTCCTCACCGACGGCGAGAAAGTATATTTGACCGATTTTGGTTTGGCACTTGACAAGAGTTTTGCGTTGACTTCAGATGAAGAGTCTTTCTTCGAGCAGAACACATTTTACGACTACGGAGAAGTCCTGCGAAATTTTGGACACCTTATTCGATTGCCGTATGATTTATGTTCGGAGAACGATAAACGCATGATAATGGAAAAATATGGCATCAAAGAAGGCTTAAAACCTTATGAACTGCGGTCTATATTACTCGACAACATCGAGCAGATCCATGCTGATGGGGTGATGAAGTTAGATGAGTTCTATGTTGGCAGCATCGTCAAATACCGCAGCATTATTGCGCTGATGCAAGGCTTCTTTGCTGATATGTGGGAAAATAACGACAAGGACACAAAATTTCCTCATGCAGAACTACGACGGCTGCTCAAAGAGACGGGGTTTCTTCCTGATACTGGAACCCACGGCAGACATTAGTGAGAAGTTAAGGTAATAGCACTTTTTAGGTGAAATCGGATGAGGGGTGATATCCCCTAATTCATGAAATCATGACAAGACGTCAAATTCTCGATCGGGATTCTGAGATATTCTGGAATAGTTGAGAACTTTATCGCAAGAAATCTTGTATTTCAATCGCTAATAGGGATTTGGCTCCCTTAGCTGAATGTATTTTACACCTATTTACGGATAATTTTAGTGACAATGAAGCTGGCAGGACGAGTAAGTCAAGTAACGCCCTCTATGACCTTAGCCATCGCAGCGAAAGCAAAGGCAATGAAGGGCGAAGGAATAGATATTTGTAGTTTCAGTGCTGGCGAACCAGACTTTGATACTCCAGCGCACATCAAAGCTGCTGCACAAAAAGCATTGGATGAAGGCAAAACTAAGTATGGTGCTGCTGCTGGTGAACCAAAGTTAAGAGAAGCGATCGCCAAGAAATTAAAAACCGAAAATGGTCTAGATTATAAAGCCGAAAATGTTATTGTCACCAATGGTGGTAAACATTCCCTGTTTAACTTAATGCTGGCAGCGATCGAACCTGGTGACGAGGTAATTATCCCTGCTCCCTATTGGTTAAGTTATCCGGAAATGGTAACGCTCGCTGGTGGTATTTCCGTAATTGTTCCTACAACTGCATCCACAGGGTATAAAATCACACCTGAGCAATTGCGACAGTCAATCACTCCCAAAAGCAAATTATTTATCCTCAACTCACCGTCTAACCCTACGGGTATGGTGTACACGCCAGAGGAAATTAAAGCCCTAGCAGAAATTATAGTTGAAGCAGATATCTTTGTCGTCTCCGATGAAATTTACGAAAAGATTCTCTACGACGGTGCAAAGCACCTCACCATTGGTTCGCTGGGAGACGAAATATTTGCCCGCACTATTATCAGCAACGGTTTTGCCAAAGCTTACTCAATGACAGGATGGCGGATTGGTTATTTGGCAGGGCCAGTTGACGCGATCAAAGCCACAACTACCATCCAAAGTCATAGTACCTCAAATATATGCACCTTTGCCCAATATGGGGCGATCGCAGCTTTGGAAGATTCCCAAGACTGTGTAGAACAAATGCGTCAAGCTTTCGCCAAACGCCGCCAGGTAATGCTGGAAAGACTCAACGCCATACCCGGATTGAGTTGTCCCAAACCAGACGGCGCATTTTATCTATTTCCTGATATCAGCAAAACTGGACTAAAATCTTTAGATTTTAGTGATGCTTTGCTAGAAGAACAGCAAGTGGCAGTAATTCCCGGTATTGCTTTTGGTGCTGATGACAACATTCGCCTTTCCTACGCTACCGATATGGCAACGATTGAAAAGGGAATGGATCGGTTAGAGAAGTTTGTCAAGTCCCGGATTTAGTCTTTACTTTGTGTCTTAGTGTCTTGGTGGTTTAAACACAAAGACGCTAAGACACCAAGTGCGATCGCCAGATGAATTACTGACGCGGCTATTTACTGGGATTAGCTTGTTTGTTGAGGAATTTTGGGGTGTTATCAGGTTCTAGGAATCTCACTGCTCGTAAAACAGGTTTAATGATGTTTTTAACTGGCTGAGGGAATGTTCTTTTAACAAATCGAAAAATTGGACTACGTTTAATTTGTGCAGAATGAACCTTTTTCGGTTCATGCTCAGGAATTTCTGCTTGGGGAGATTGGTCTGTGATTGGTGAAGACAGCACTCTCACAGGTTGGCCTTTAATCGCCACATAAGTTTTGCGATCGCTGTAGTAGTTGTTTGGCATTACCGGGATATGGCACTCATAAAATGAGGTAAAACCAACACTAGCAATTAAATTGCAGAGGGAAGGCTCGGTCATCCAAAAACTACTGACATTATTGATTGAAGCCCATAAATCTCGTTTCTTATCCTCCTCAGTTGCACCTTCGGCATGTTCGCAATAATCTAAGCCCCAGTAGGTTTTACCTTCAAATTCAACACTCTTGTCATCTCTGATACTGATAAAAGTATCAAACAGAACCAATCTGTCACAAACTTTGTAGATGTTCTTAACAAACTCAAACACATCAGGCGGTTGGAGATGGTAGAGGATTCCCGAGCAAATTACCACGTCAAACGAACCGTATTTCTCTTTGCTCAGATTGCGTACGTCATCTTGATGAAAATGAAGATTATTGAGATTGAGGTGATGTTTGACAAACCGAGCTTTTTCAAGGTTTGCTTCACGGATTTCGATACCTACTACCTCAGCACCGTGCTGGGCAAACTCAATACCATAATGACCTTCGAGGCAGGCAAGATCGAGTACGCGCAGCTGATCCAGCGATTTGCCAACTAAGTCTGAGGTGATCTGAACTAGACGGCGAAGCCGATAATCAACTTGAGGAGGCATCAAGGTGTATTTATCGTTACCAAGGTAAATGGACATAGCAGTCCATTCACCATAGCGCTCCACAACCCGATCTATTGAAACTGATTCATTTAAGTTGGATTCAGACATTTGCACCCTCTTTCAAGGTTTTTATGGGGCATTCTCGACAATATAGAGTTGAAGCTTTGATTTTTACAAGTTTTTTCTTTTGTCAACCAATATTTTAACAGTAGTGTATAAACTGTATAAATGATGTTTTTTGCTGTATTGACATGTGCGGGCAAAAAATCTGCAATTTTTTACCCGTACCGCACCCACGTATAGCGATCGCAATAGTTTTTGTTTGCATCAGTGCGTGTATGGCGTAGCGATCGCTGTCCTGAGAAATACTTTGATTGCAAGATTGCACAATTAATATTGCTTAGCGATCGCTGCCAAAATATCGTGGTAATCAGTACGATGCACAATCCATCAACCTCCAGGTAAATCCTGGCTATCTAAGAAGTAAAAAGTAAAAAGTAAAAAGTAAAAAGTAAAAAGATAATCCCCATAAATAAATTTAGGGGAAATAATCACGGACGTATTATTTCTCGCGCTATGCGTCTCGATTGGGAATGTTTTCCCGATCGTTCCATAAATAAATTTAGGGGCTTGTGACCATTGTTCTTTTTCTTTATGAGTGCCTTTTTACTTTTTAATGAGTGCCTTGTTCGGTCACGCGATCGCCAATTGTTAAAGATTCTTGCTGTGAAACCTTCCCTGCGGCTTTAATCAAATCAGCTGCCTTTTCGCCAATCATGATTGTGGGTGCATTCGTATTTACCGTAGTGATGGTTGGCATAATTGATGCATCTACGACTCGCAACCCATCAACACCATATACCCTCAGTTGGGAATCTACAATCGCCATTTCGTCAGTACCCATCTTACAAGTGCCCACAGGGTGATAACACGTATCGCAGGTTTGCCGAATGTAAGCTTGGATTGCTTCGTCACCAGTTACATCAGCACCGGGGGCAACTTCCTCACCCAGGAATTCATCAAACACCCTTGAATAAGCTAGCTGGCGAGAAATTTTCACCCCTTCCACCAGCACTTGCATGTCAGACTGACTCTGGAGATAATTCATCCGGATCGTCGGCGGATCGTTGGGCGAAGCAGAACGCAGGCTGACACTGCCGCGACTTTGGGGTTTGGTTTGAGTTGCTACAAAAGTAAATCCAGGGCCAGAGCGATCGTATTCTGGCTGCACCCACAACGTCGGACCAAAGTGAAACTGCATATCTGGTACGACGTCTAAATTATTTGCGGTATGCAAAAATAATCCTGCTTCTGCGAGGTTGCTAGTAAGTGCAGGTTGCACATCAATAGTGGCTTGATAACCCACGTGAGCGATCGCGTGATCTTGGAGATTTTGACCGACACCAGGCAAATTAACAACTACAGGAATTCCAAATGCACGCAGATGTTCCGCCGGACCAATCCCGGAGAGCATCAGCAGTTTGGGTGAATCGATTGCTCCTGCACTGAGAATGACTTCCTGATTCACTCTGACTTGGTGGATTGTGCCGTTGTGCATGTACTCTATCCCAACTGCACGTGTTCTTTCAAACAGTAAACGAGTCACCAATGCTCCTGTTTGAGTCGTTAAATTAGGACGGTTCAGAATCGGATGCAGGAACGCAACTGCCGTACTTTGCCGCTTGCCGTCTTTCACGGTCACTTGGTAAAGTCCCGCGCCCTCCTGCTGTGCGCCATTGAAGTCAGGGTTGCGCTCATAGCCTATTGCTACGGCTGCTTCTACAAAGCATTGTGATACCACGCTGGGAGCCAGTGGATCGGTGACACTCAACAGTCCGCCAACACCGTGAAATTCTGATGTGCCACGCTGCTGGTTCTGAGATTTTTTGAAGTATGGCAGGACATCTTGATAACTCCAACCCGGATTGCCTAACTCCTGCCAGCGATCGTAATCGTGATGGTTGCCTCAGATATAGACCATTGCGTTGATCGAACTGCAACCGCCCAAGACTTTGCCGCGCGGACAACAGATTTTGCGGTTATTGAGGTGCGGTTCTGGTTCCGTAAAGTATGCCCAGTCCACTTCGCTGTCCTTTAGGTTCGGGAAACTCAAGGGCATGTGAATCTCTAGTTTAGTATCTGGGCCACCAGCTTCGAGCAACAACACTGTTGTTTTACCATCTTCAGTAAGACGGTTTGCTAACACACAGCCTGCCGAACCTGCACCAATGACAACATAATCGTATTGAGTCATGAGATTCTCCTTGTGTACTTCTAGTATCTGTAGTTGATTAACCTGAGTCAGGAATGAACGGGAATTTATTGGTTTAACGAGCGATCGCTATATACTCCACACGGGCATAAACTGCGCTTTTAACTGTCCTTTAACTGTCATTGTAGGGATTAAAAACATGCGCCCCTTTTCCCTTTTCCCCGCCAAGTTACCAGGCGCGAACTACTAGTCCCTAATCCCTCAATCTCCTCGAATATTGCTGCTAGCTATCCTTAATTTTCCAGATAACTTCACTTTTCCTATCGATGAAGTGTAGTTTTTCTCTTGCTTTTTTAGCTGCACCCATGTAATATCTCTGACTATATCCAAATAAATACTATAACTCGATTGATAAACCGTATTTTATTGGGGTGAATGGAATGAATTCGTGGCAGCGTGTTTTCACAAAATCAAGACAAAATCTTTGGCAAGTCACCAGTAGGGTAAGGGTGAATTCGCTCAAAGGCTTTCTGTCACTGATGTTGGTAGGTGTGAGCTTGAGTGTGGCGCTAGCTTCCTGCGCTGGTGGCAATGGAGGGAACTCTGCTGATAACTCCACAGCTAGTCCTGTTGCAGCAAGTAATAACAAGCAAGATGTTGAAATCACCCTCGTTTCTTTTGCCGTTACTAAAGCTGCTCATGATGCAATCATTCCCAAATTTGCAGAAAAGTGGAAGCAAGAGCATAACCAAAACGTCACTTTCAAGCAAAGCTACGGGGGATCGGGTTCGCAAACTCGTGCAGTTATTGATGGTTTGGAAGCAGATGTAGTTCACTTAGCACTTGCTTCAGACACCCAAAAAATTGAGAAAGCAGGATTAATTGAGCCTGGATGGGAAAAAGAAGTCCCTAACAATGCTGTTGTCTCTAGAAGTGTTGCTGCCATAATAACTCGTCCAGGCAACCCCAAAGGCATCAAGGCTTGGTCAGATTTGGCGAAAGACAATATCAAAGTGATTACCGCCGATCCCAAAACTTCGGGTATTGCTCGTTGGAATTTCTTGGCACTGTGGAATTCAGTAATTAAAACGGGGGGAGGAGAAGATAAAGCCCAAGAATTTGTCACTAAAGTATATGGAAATGTGCCAATCCTAACAAAAGATGCTCGTGAAGCGACTGATGCCTTTGCTAAGCAGGGTCAAGGGGATGCTCTAATCAACTATGAAAATGAAGTGATTCTGGCACAACAAAAGGGCGAGAAAGTTGATTATGCGATCCCTGATGTGAATATCTCCATTGATAACCCAATTGCCGTAGTCGATAAGAACGTAGATCGGCACGGTACTCGCGAAGTGGCAGAAGCTTTTGTTAAATACCTGTATACTCCTGAAGCACAACAGGAATTTGCCAAACTGGGATTTAGACCTCTGGATGAAGCAGTAGCACAAAACAAAGAACTTAAGACCCTTGCTGATAAATATCCCAAAGTGAATAATCTGGGAACCGTTCAAGACTACGGTGGCTGGGCTGATGTTGAAAAGAAATTCTTTGAAGATGGAGCAGTTTTTGACCAAATTCAAACAAAAATCAGACGTTAGGCAAGAGTTAGTAGTTAGTGGTTAGTGGTTAATAGACTTCTTGCAGAAGTAGATAAAAGGGTAAAGGGTAAAGGTTAAAGGGGTGTTTTTCCCCTTCCCCCTTCCCCATCTCCCTCTCCCCCACTCTTCATACCTATGACTGTATCCTCTCCTCCATCACCGCCTCAACAAATTACTCCTAGAAATACTCCAGCCTGGAAGTCATTTTTGCGGCAATTAACTGAACTTCCTTGGACATGGCGAATTACCTTGGGATACCTGACAGTGATGTTGATTATCCCAATTGTTGCCATGTTCCTGAAAGCGACAACTAAATCTCCAGCTGAGTTTTGGCGAATTGCTACTAGCCCGATCGCCTTGTCAGCCTACAATGTAACTTTTACCACGTCACTTCTTACTGCCCTGCTCAATGGGGTGTTTGGTACTTTGATTGCCTGGGTTTTGGTTCGCTATGACTTTCCAGGCAAACGATTCATTGACGCCACTGTAGATTTACCATTTGCACTGCCAACGGCAGTAGCAGGTTTAACACTAGCTACAGTTTACAGTGATAATGGCTGGATTGGTTCGCTTTTCGCTCCATTTGGCATCAAGATATCTTTTACTCCTTTAGGTGTAGCAGTGGCGATGATTTTTATCTCGCTGCCTTTTGTAGTGCGGACAGTGCAACCCGTGCTTCAGGAAATGGAAAAGGAAATCGAAGAAGTTGCTTGGTGTTTGGGTGCATCTGAATGGCAAACATTCTGGAAAGTGATTTTACCGCCACTATTTCCAACAATTTTGACGGGTGTAGCCTTGGGTTTCTCCCGTGCGGTTGGGGAGTATGGATCGACGGTGATTATAGCTTCCAATACTCCCTTTAAAGATTTGATTGCACCTGTATTGATTTTCCAACGCTTGGAGCAGTATGACTATTCGGGTGCAACGGTAATTGGCATGGTGTTACTAGTGATTTCCTTGCTGATATTGCTGGGAATTAACTTCTTACAAAATTGGGCAAGAAGATATGACACGAAATGAACAAGCCTCCTTTTCACAACCCCACTTTCATACAACTGAAGCCAATCCAAACAATCAAAAGCGAACCAAGTCAAAGAGTTTCGTTCCTGTAATTTTAATCGGGGTAGCGCTAGGGTATTTAGCATTGATGCTATACATCCCTGCTTTCAATGTTTTCTACCAAGCTTTCAAAAATGGGGCTGGGCCGTTTCTTTCCAACCTGACACAACCAAATTTTATTAGTGCGGCAAAGCTGACAGTATTGCTGGCTGTGATTGCTGTGCCTGCAAATACAGTGTTTGGTTTGTGTGCAGCTTGGGCGATCGCCCGCCATAAATTTCCCGGTCGCACCTTACTATTGAGTATTATTGATCTGCCGTTTTCAATTTCACCCGTCGTTGCTGGTTTAATGATAGTGCTACTTTACGGACGCAATGGATGGTTTGGGGGCTGGTTACAAGATCATGGCATTAAAATTATCTTTGCTTTTCCTGGGATGGTGCTAGCTACAGCGTTTGTCAGTATGCCCTTTGTCGCCCGTGAAGTCATTCCGGTGTTAGAGGAGTTAGGAAGCGATCAGGAAGAAGCAGCGAAAACTCTGGGTGCAAACAACTGGCAGACATTTTGGCGTGTGACTTTGCCAAATATCCGTTGGGGCTTGCTCTACGGTTTGATTTTAACGAATGCCAGAGCAATGGGTGAATTCGGTGCAGTTTCAGTAGTTTCTGGAAACATTGCTGGTAAAACCCAGAGCTTACCTCTATTTGTAGAAGATACTTACAAACAGTATGAAACAGAAGCAGCCTATTCAGCTGCTGTTATATTAGCGCTGCTAGCAGTCGTGACTTTGGTGTTGAAGGGGATCTTAGAACGGAAAACAGGCATCAAATCGAAAGCAGAATAGGAGAATTGAGATTATGGCTTTTCATAACACGCTCACCCATAAACGAATTCGCATCAGAATTCCCAAAAATTATCACCAAGAACCTGTTATTTCTCGCTTAGTTTCTGATTATGGTCTGACTATTAACATTTCTGCTGCCATACTCGGAGCTAATGCCGTTGGTGATGGTTGGTTTGATCTTGATTTACAAGGAAAAAACACACAAATTGATAGTGGTCTAACTTATCTTAAAGACTTGGAACTGGAAATTTGGGAAGATACAAACATTGGTGACTGGTAATTGGTAATTGTTGGTAGTTGATTGTTGATTGTTGGTGGTTCCAAATAACAAACAACACACAACAATCAACAAATATCAATATGTAATTTTTTGGTCTCTTCTATGACTAACTTTAAATCTGCAAAAATTTCCCCAGTCCACACCCGTATTCGAGTACCTCCACATTATCACAGACAACCTGTGATTTCTCGATTAATATCTCGTTATAGCTTAACTGTTAATATCAAAGCGGCATCTCTCACAGAAGGTACTGATCGCTGCGGTTGGTTTGACTTAGAACTTAAAGGAAATCCAGAACAAGTTGTAAATAGCCTCTCCTACTTACAACGAATAGGTGTGGATTTAATGCAAGTGACATTAGCAGGCAGTTTAAACTCCAGTCAATCCTCACAATCTTTCCCAATTTCAAGTGAGAATATTACTCAAAATGAACCAATAGTTTTTACAACCGGATGGGAAACACAAATTTATCCACAAATTTCCAGCAGTCAAACCAATAGGCTGCGCTTGCAACTATGCATCTCGAAAAATCACTATCAGAAACCTGTAATTTCTGAGTTAGTTTCTAGCTATGGGGTAACAGTTAACATTGCTGGTGCGCTGTTAAAACCTGATGTGCAAGATGATGGTTGGTTTGACTTAGAAATATGGGGTAGGCAAGAGCAGCTTTTTTCTAGCTTTAGTTATCTGCAAAATTTTTTTATAAGTTAGTAGGTAGTAGGGACGGGTTTGAATAGATATCTCGTCTTTTGAGCTAAAAAGTTTGATAGCTAAACCCGCCCGTACAGTGGTTAGTGGTTAGTTCTCGTTTGTTTATATCAAGATATCATCACAATTTTATTGCATAAATGAAAATCATAAGTAATCGTAAAAACACAAAAATATTCAAACAATCTCTAGTTACAAAAAATTCAGAAAAAAGCAATATCACTCAAATTCGTCTACGTCTATATATGCCGCAGCGTTACCAACACCAACCAGTAATTTCTCAATTAATTTCAAAGTGTGGTTTAATAGTGAATATTACTGGCGCAATATTGGAAAAACACACAGGTGACGAGGGATGCTTTGATGTAGAAATAAGAGGAACGGTATCACAAATATCCTGTGGTTTGACTTACTTAGAATCCCTAAATTTAAAAATTCTAGGTAAGCCAAATGTTGATGGAGATAGTTGGTATTGTTAGTAATTGGTGGTTGGTTGTTTGAAACAACCACCAAGCATCAACAAATAACAGAATTTAACCACTATCTACTAACCACTAACCACTAACAACCTTATATTTCATAGTGCCATATCTGTTCTTCTTTCAGCACAAATCGATGTAAAGGCAGACGGTGAATCAATCCCCGCTCTTCTAAACTCGTGAGCACGCGAGTTATTGTAACGCGAGTTGAATTCAGCATTTCTGCAATATCTTGATGAGTGAGACGTAAATCAATTAAATGCCCAGTTTCTACTTCACGACCAAATCTTTTGGCTAACCAACTCAATAGTTTAATTAACATAATTTCCACTGTTTTGTAGCTGCGAATTACCATCAATTCTTCTGACTGTTGAACGTGCGCTAACAATACTTCTGTCAGTGGATACGATTTTTCTATAGGGAAAATTGTAGCCTCTACTTTAGTTAAGCATTCAATTTCATAAGGTTCGATTTTCGATAAAGCTCTGCCAACGATATCTCCTGGCCCCCATACTCCCAAAGTAACAAGTGTACCGTCTTCATGCCATGTCACGTTCCGCACCACTCCTTTTTCAATTTTCCAAAGAACATCTTGCGGAAGTGGAATAAAGGAGCGATGCTTAAAATGTCGAGTAATAGTTTTATCAGAATAATTGATTACAGACAAAGATGCGGATACCACGGGTTAACTCCACTTTATCGATAAAATAACCGTAGTTTTAAGATATATCAATTTCAGAGAAATTAAAAATATAATTAAAGGCTCTTGATCGATTCCTATTGAGGATCTGCAAACTGTTCACACTCAGTTGCGATCGCCAGTTTACAGCGATCGCTCTCTAAAACAGATTCCTGAGAACTATCTTTTTGAATTTGGTGCTGGATAAAGTCAGGTAAGGCTGGCGTGAGTAGGGTTGATATCTGGTAGGCACGATGTAATTCAGAAAGGATTTCAGCCTTACCCCCACAAATCAGGCTGCAACAGGGGCATTTGCTAACTTGCCATCTTCCATGTAAACAATGCGATCGGCTATATCTAAAATCCGGTTGTCGTGAGTCACTAAAAGAATCGTACAGCCTTGCTCTTTGGCAAGTTTTTGCATCAGGTTGACTACGTCTCGACCAGATTTACTATCCAAAGCGGCGGTAGGTTCATCCGCAAGGACTATTTTAGGATGACTCACCAGTGCCCGAGCGATCGCCACCCGTTGTTTTTGTCCACCCGATAAGTCATCTGGGTAATAATTGAGGCGATTCTCCAATCCCACCATTTCTAGTATCTCAGCGGCACGGGCGTGCATTTCTTTGGGAGAAAGATTATTGTGTAGTTCTAACCCCATTTTGACGTTTTGTACAGCCGTCAAGCTACCGTGTAGGTTATGTGCTTGGAAAATATAACCATTACTGCGTCGCGCCAGAGTCAGCGCTTTGTCATTTGCACCGCAGAGTTCTCTTCCCAACACTCGCAAACTCCCTTCTTGGGCAGAACGCAATCCACCTACTAAGGTAAGTAATGTAGTCTTGCCAGAGCCAGACGGGCCTGTCATAATCACAATCTCACCAGCGTTTATCTCTAAGTTGATATCAAATAGGGCTTGTTTACGGAGTTGCCCTTTACCGAAGTAATGATTGAGATTTTGGATAGAAATGACCATAATGGTTAGTGGTGGGTAGTTGGTAGTTGGTAGTTGGTAGTTGGTGGTTGGTTGTTCCAAATAACAAACAACAAACAACAAACAACAAATTTAAAACATATCTGCGGGGTCAGCGGCTAAGACTTTGCGAGTTGCGATCGCCCCCGAAATCATACACATAATTACGGTCAGTATCTGTACCTGAAATGCTCGTGCTAGGGTCATATATAGTGGCAAATTAGTGGCACTCCGCGTTAGAGCGTAGAGTCCCATAGATATAGTAAATCCCGGTATAAAACCTAACACTGCCATAATAATTGCTTCTTCAAATACCACACCCAGCAAATAGCGGCTGCGATAGCCCATTGCTCTGAAAGTGGCGTATTCTTTCATATGGGCATTTACATCAGTGGAGAGAACTTGATAAACAATAATCACCCCTACTATGAATCCCATTGATACACCCAGACTGAAGATAAAACCGATCGCGGTGTTGGTTTGCCAGTAATATTCTTCAAATTTAATAAATTCTTCTTTGGTCAGGACTTTGACATCTTTTTCATTGCTGAGATAAGCTTTTAAGGCTGTTGCTACCTGCTCGGGGTCATAGCCTGGTTTGATTTGAATCAATCCTAGATTAATGCTGCTTGCCTCTCGTCTGGGAAATAATCGCAAAAAGTTCTGGTCGCTGGTAATCAAGCTACCATCGGCAATAAAGGAAGCCCCGACTTTAAATAGGCCGCTAACGGTGATTGTGCGGCGTTCGATTTCGGTAGTAACGGTTTTACATTGGTCAATTTGCGCGATCGCTTCTTTGTAGTCTCCCCTAGAACCACGGTCGAATAACACGGTATCCGGTAATTTAATCTCGTTCAATTGGCTGTTAACTTCCGGTAAGTCAAATGCTGGCCGATCGGGGTTAAAGCCGATTACCAAAACCATTGTCTCTTTTCGCGTTTGGGGATTCTTCCAAGAGACGGTGTTGAAGTACATCGGTTCTGCTGATTTTACCCCCGGTACATCCATTGCTTGGAACAGTCGCCGCCGAGTAAAGGTAGACAAATTGGCGAGGTTACGTGCTTGAGGACTCACTAAAACTATGTCTGCCTCTAAGCTGCGATGCAGTCTGGTATTACTGTTATATAAAGCTGTCTGAAACCCTGTTTGCATAAACATCAACATGTCGGCAAAGGCAATGCCTGACAGTGCTACTAAAAAACGACTTTTTTGGCGGTTGAGTTGCAGCCATCCCAAGGGTGTACGCCGCTGTAGTTGCTGAATAAATCCAATCACTGTTCAATCACCGCCTTTACTTGCAAATTGCTGAATTTAGCTGCCTTCTGGCTGGATGCCTCATCTAGTTGCACGTGGACTTCTACAACTCTGGCGTCGATATTGCTGGAGGGATCGCTGTTGATGATATTCTGCCGTTGTACCTGCCAGCCGATTCTTTCTACAGTTCCGTACAATTCACTAGCGATAGAATCACTATCCAACCGCACTTTTTGACCGGGACGCACTTTGTTGACGTCACTTTGGTAAACTTCTACAACTGCATACATCTGACCGGTTTGCCCAATCTCGGCGATGCCGTCATTAGACACCAATTCACCCGGACGGGTATATATTTTGAAAACCTGACCAGCTTGGGGCGATCGCACATAAGCCTGTTGCAAATTCGCGTCTGCTCTTTTCACCGCAGCTGTAGCTTTATTCACTTCAGCTTGGGCTGCTGCTACATCCACCGGACGTACTTCGGCGATGCGATTTAAGGTGGCTTTGCCTTCTTCTATTTGTTTTTCTCCGGTTGTTTGGATACGTTCTAGGTTAGCTTTCGCCTCTGCTAGTTGCTCTTGGCGGGATGCTTGAATGCGTTTGAGGTTAGCTTTTGCCTCTGCTAATTGTTGTTGTGCCGTTTGCAAAGTCAAACGCTTACTGTCTTGTGAGGATGCAGAAATCGCACCTTCTTGATACAGGCTTTGATAGCGTTGGTATTCTGCTTGAGCATTATCTAGCTCTGCTTGCAACTTAGCAATAGTTGCTTTTTGTGCCTCGATTTCCGTATCTTTTTCTGCTTCTAGACGAGCGATGGTTGCTTTTTGGGCTACTATTTCTGTACCTCGTTGTGCTTGGAGGCGGTCAACCTGCGCTGTTTGGGCGGCGATTTCGCCTTGTTTAGCCCCTGCTTTCACTTGCTGAAGATTCGCCTTGGCTACTTGCACGGCTTCTTTGGCTTCTTCTAAAGCAGCAGCCAAGCGATCGCGACTGTCTAAAATCGCCACTACTTGCCCTGCTTTCACCGTATCTCCTTCTTTCACCAGTAACTGTTCGACTCGGCTTCCTTCTGCCGATGCTGGTGCAGATAATTTAATTACTTCTCCCTTTGGCTCTAATCTGCCCAAGGCTGTGACTGTTTTTACTTGTGGCACTTGAACTACTTGTTGCTGTGCCTTATTCAATTCCGCACTCCGCGATTGCTGCACAGTATAAACACTGATTCCACCTACAGCGAAAGCTGCAAGCATGGCGATCGCGATCGATGGACGGAAAATTGATTGTGGGGAAAAAGCACCTTCCGATTTCAAGTGTTGCAGCATAGCATCCCTTTTTGAAAAACTAAACTGTTTAGTTTTATGCTACTACTAAACTAAACCGACTAGTTTAGTTTTGCAAGTACTATAATATAAACAAAACTAAACTGTATAGTTTAGTCATGCTCCTTGTAGTTTTCTTTGCCAAACACGGCACGATATCCTCATCGTGCCCGTGTTTCTCCCTTGGGCATGGCAGAATAATGGAAAAACTTTCCCCTACACCCCCATACCCTTATACTCTTAGTGAAGAAAAATTTGCTGGGTGAAGCATAAAGATAAAAGAAATCAGGAATATAAGTTTTATAGATTTTTCTTGATAGTCCTGGATATTAAAGAAAGAGTGTGAAGTGTGTCAACAATTGGTAGATAGCAGGAAACAGTAAAAATGGTACGTGCAAAAGTAAGTGATATAGACCGTGATAGTTCAGCCGAGAAAGTTGAACAAATTCTTCAAGGAGCGATGCAGGAGTTCTTGGCGCATGGCTTTGCCGGTACAAGCATGGATAGGGTAGCGGCGGCGGCGGGTGTTTCTAAAGCTACTGTCTACAGCCATTTTGCAGATAAAGAAGGATTGTTTAAAGCCTTGGTTGAACGGCTCGCGCGTAAGAAATTTCAGTCTATATTTGGTAGTGAACCTTTGGAAGGAGAACCATCTCAAGTAATCCGCCAGTTAGGAACTAAAGCTTTGGAACTGATGGATACCGACAAAGAACATAGTGCATTTATGCGCGTGCTAATTGGAGAGTCTGGTCGTTTTCCAGAGTTGGCTCAGGTTTGTGTTCGTGCCATGCATAAACCTGTGTTGGAGACTCTCACTCAATATATAGCATCTCATCCAGAACTGAAAATAGCTGATCCAGAGGCAATAGCAAGAATTCTAGTTGGGTCGTTAGTGCATTTCCATATTACTCAGAATGTACTGCATGGTGAAGAGATTGTACCGATGGAGAGCGATCGCATCATTGATGCATTGATGAACATGATTGTGAAATCTGCTCAATAATTAGAGATGGCACGATCTACAGCGTTAATTTGTTTTCTCTTGTAATGGCGCGATCGCATGGGATGATGTCGGCGATCGCACCACTGCAATGCGATATTTACCAAAGCACCACCAACCTGTATTAGATTGACACTCAGGTTATCAAAAGCGTGTCTTCACCTCAAGTTATGACAACTTCAACTGAACTTGGTATTATCAACGCCTTGGTACAAACCTAAATTTTGCCTGAGTTATAACTGGTTCAGGATAGATTCGGCATCATGCACTTCCTCATCTGTACCATTTACTATGACTAGATAGTCACCTCTGAAGACGCACTCACTATAAACCCTAGCTTGTTCTGCTGAAATCCCTGCGTTCACCAAAGCCTCAAGCAAGCCGCCACTGGCTACACCAATACCAAAGCCAGCTAGAGATGCGGTTAGTACGGTTTGAGAACTTCCAATTGCTAATACAGCAGATCCAACTCCAGGCACTGCTATTAGTCCCAACCCTAATAAGCAACCGCATATAGCACCTAGCATACTACCTGTAATCGCTGCATATCCTTTTGGTGGATCTTGGTAGCTAAAAAAATCATTCCTACCAAATTCATCCAAATGATTAATATCCGATTCGTTAACAACAATAGAAATCTGATCTGTGGAGAACCCGGCATTTATCAGTTCATTCAGCATCCCTTCGGCATCTTGGCGGCTAGAAAATACAGCAACAGCATGTCTATTTTGACTTGATACCATTTTTTCCTCCTTTGAAAGCCCACTCATTGCTCACTTTTCAAAAACACAGCACCCAGATTAGTCGCAGCTAGATCCAGTCCTCCATTTCTGTATTCGTTGGAAAGCAGGAATTGGCAACATTCAGTAACGTCGCGGGGGTGCGGGTTACATCAGGGGCAAACAGCATAATGGATTGAATATGCCCTCTAAAATTCAGATTAAGGGTACGACCTGCAAATTTATTCTCACCTTTAATATTGTTAATAAATGTAGGGAAAATCGAAGTACTCTTAGTTCTGATTGAAGTAATGTCTTTACCAACAATCTGAGTCTGTGCAGGTCTAAAATATAGAAATTGAGTTAGCAGCACATTCGTTGAGGAGCATCGAAATTGAACAGCGTGTTGGTATAGAAGCGTACTATCTCTGAAACGATATCGATAACTTCCGGTTTGAAGAGATTGTTAATTTAACTCAACTTTAGTCAATCGATTTTAGGTTGACTCTTAACTAAAGGTATCAATTCCGGTTTTCCTGTAGTGGGATTGCGTACAACTTTGACTAAATGGATAGTTGATTCTTGGCGATCGCCATCTTTTTCAAAAGTAATTGTTCCTGTCGCTCCAGTGGCTTTAAAATTAGGATTAGCCATTACTTGCCGCAGGTTAACACGATTAGGAGAGGGCAGTTTTTCTAAAGCGGTCAGCACAGCACGTGTGGCATCATAAGCTAATGCTGTGTGCCAATTTACAGAATTTCCCCACAATTGTTGAGCTTGTACTGAAAATTCTTGATTGCCAACACCTTGAGAATACCAAAGAATTGCCATAACTGCTCCTACTTCATTGTCAGCAATTCTTCTGATCATTTTGTCAGTGCCTAGGCTATCTCCACCTACTATTAAATATTTAAAATGTTTAGCATATTCAATTACCTGCACAGCCCAATCTGAAGTCAAACCATCTGTAGTGGGAAATCAAATAATCACATCTGCACTTTTTTCTTTAACCTGATTGATTGTAGAGTCCAAATTTTCAGAAAAAGGAATTTCCGCTACAACTTTTCCTCCTACTTCTGCAAATCTATTCTTCATTTCTATTTGCAGAGATTTACTATAATTGCTATTCGGATTAAAAACGAGATAAGTCCAACACTTTGAGAACTTTTGTTTTACCTGCATCATCTATTTCAAAAGTTTTAGCAAAGCCGCCTCTGCCCAATAGTTGAATTACCCGGTAGCGATTTTTTAGTAAAAGATTTGTCCCGCAGTTCCGGCAAACTTTACCATAGATATTCATCGGATCGCTCGGATTAGGACAATGAGGATTGAGACAATAACTCATAAAAACTACGGGATAATTTGTATGAATATTTTTCGGTAAAATATCTGGAATTAGCGTGTAATTTAGCTTCCAATCGTCTTGGCATGGAAATTATGTACTAAATGCATTTCATATAAATTAAATCGATAACATTAATATTTTTATTCGATGATATTAATATATATTATTTAGTAATCAAATAATATTTTTTGATACCTATATATTTTAATGTATAATAAATTTTTAGTGGTTTTAAACTGCATTTACAACTCATTTTTGCTTTGGCGAAAGTCAGGCCTGGCAAACTCCGCTTCAGCGGACTGAATAAAAAAAGAGATTAATGAAACCAGATTTGGTCTCGGTAATAATTTTGACTTATCACTATTTTCTAGGTTTCACACCCGAAGCTATTTTTCACTCTTTGTTTTATGTCCAAATCTGCAATTACAGTTACCGTTAAATTGTTTGCTGCCTATCAAGAGGTTTATGGAGTGCCGGAACTGGTGCTGGAATTTCCTGAACATACACCAGTTGCCGCAGTTCGCGATCGCCTCATCGCCGAACATCCCGAACTGACTCAATGGCGGGATGTGACGCGGTTTGGGGTTAACTTGATATTTGTCGAACCAGATACGATATTGCAAGACGGCGACGAGGTAGTGTTAATTCCCCCTGTTAGTGGTGGGTAATCCAGGGAGATGGGGAGATGGGGAGAACCGGAGGTGGGGAGACAAACAACCACCAACTACCAACTACCAACTACCAACTAACCACTAACTGCCTGTACACTTACCAAAATATCCGTAATACTACTGTTTCTTTTGTATATGTATACGTATACAAATAAGGAGAGATATACAGTAAGAGCGTTAGCCTGAAACAAAGGAGGATGATGCATGACTAAGGTTAGATACCTGGTTTATGCTCCCTCCTAATTTCTTTTTTTATGTATAAAAAAATAATGCAACATCTATAATATGTGTTGCATTGCATCTATTCAGAGCCTTAAATCCTGTTTATAAATGTGGTTATTTCACCCGTCCACGGAAGCGAATGAAACCATAGGAATTAGTGGGTGTACCAGCAGCTGTAGCATTTGGCAACGTGTTATTTGGTACTTGTGCCTGACTATTAACAATTTTCACTACCACTGCACCATTGGTATTGCTGGCTGAACAAGAAGTAGATGGGGTTGTAGCAGGTGGGAAATATTCACCGCGATCGCTATCTGCCACATTGGTCAAATAGTTAGTACTATTACCGATTGTCATTTGAATACCCGCATCAGCACTGGGTAAACCTCCATCTGTGGGAGTTTGACCAGTGAAGGAAGAGGAAATAAATGTGACATTGTCAGGTACTAAGTCACAGAAGTGGACGTTGGTGATAGGTGTATCGCCACTAGAGAGGAAGTAAATAGTGTATTCCAATTCATCTCCTGGTTTAACAATGCCGCCATCAATTACACCCCGCAGCAAGGTACTGATATTGGTACTACCGAGATTGCTATCAGTGTTTAAAGGTGCAGGCCAGTTAGGATTATTGTCATCGTCTTTCTTAGCGGATGTGGTGTCATCCACATATTTGTTGATAGGTGTACCGTTAATGGCAGTGATGCGTTTGACTAACAGTAGTTTGGGGTTACTAGCAACAGGCTCAGTTACCTGCAATGAAGTGGGGTCTTCAAACGCAGCCGAAGAGGGATAGTCAGAGGGAATAGAACTGGGATATTGGCTGGGTAAATTACTCAAGAAGGACTGGTTTTTGTACGTTCCTGCTGTTAAGTTATTCGGAACGATTACTTCCGCAGTAATAGTCAGTGTTTCTCCGCCTGCTTTATTTGGGTCTTGCTTAGGTAGAGTCAGGTTAGTAATCCGCAAGGTTTGATTATTATTAGCAAAGGTAACATTGCCAGAACCATTGGACACGGTGACATTACCTGTGAAATTGCCGTTGATGGGATTACCTCCAGCAACAGAGCGTAAGTCATCCTGAAAAGTTACCCCAGTGATATCAAGAACATTACCAGTGGCAATTTTGTAAACATATTTAACTGTTTGGCCAGCCGCAGCTTGAGTAATGGAATTACCCTTGGTATCTTGGACATTTTTTTCCATACCAGCAGCAAACAAGCAACTGGTACCATCATGATTACCACCAGTGGGAGCAGTTGCAACTTCCGTTGCTTTACCATAATTAGAGCTATTGGGGTCAGTATCAATCCGGTACAACTTATTATCGCTATTGCTGCGATAGTAGAGGGTACCGAATGCATCCACAAACTGAGAACCAGAATTGTGATCGAATCCTGTAGGATTAGTGGCTTGGCTGGTAATAGTAGGAGGAAAATTAGTTACGTCCAAGATAATAAGTTTATCTTGAGTGCCGTTTTCATTAACTCCATAAACTTTCTTACCACTAAGGCTAGCAGGATCTCGAGGATCGACAGCAAAGTCGTTAAATGTCACTCCGGAAATAGTTCCTGCATTTAAAATCGTTGGGGGAGTTGTGGAGACATCAAGAGTAGCAAATTTGTTACCTCCCCCAATTACATAAGTGCCATCCGATAACATTGCGGCAGCAAAATAACCTGTAGATAAAGTACCGCCAGTAGGTTTACCCAAAGAATGTGCAACGCCATCGCTACCAATTTTAATCACGTTACCAGCGCTGTAAGGGCCTGTAGTGGCACTTGATTGATTGATATAAGCGTATAAGTAATTATCTATAGGGTTGTATGCTAGGGCATTATAGTCAAATTTAGTTGGATAACCGCCTGTAGTATCGGTGGTCGATCCTCTGGGGATAAAGTTAAAAGTTGCACCTGAACGGTTTATATCATATAGTTGCTGCGGTCCGCCGGTATTACCTATGGTGATGTAGAAAGTAGAATCGCAAGTTAACGGCAAACCAAGGGGGCGGTTACTAGAGACAGCAGCATAGGCAAAAGGAGCAACAGTGGTCGTTATTCCTGCTGTAACATTCACTCCAGCGGTCTGGTTATCCTTGGTTGCATCTGGATCAAGGGTTTCGGTGGTTCCAGCAGGCGGAGTGACCACGACTTTGTAGCCCGTCCCAACTGGTACGTTGGTGAAGGTATAAGTACCATCAGCAGCCGTAGTCACAGGGCTACCTACAGTATTGTCATTGCTATCTTTGAGTGTCACTGTTACCTCAGGAGAGAAGCCGGTTTCACCAGTATCAACGGCTCCATTACTGTTGTCATCTTTGATGACTTTGCCTGTAATAGTACCAGGAGCAACAGCGCTAATTAATACACTTGCTTGGTCATCTTCTGTAGATATATTGTTATTTACCTGAGAATCTGGATCTCTCAGCGAACTACCCGTAACTTCAGCTGTGTTAGTAATATTACCTGTGTTGTTTACTTTAACTGTGATTTGTAAAGATTTACTTTGACCATTGGTTAGTGTGCCGGTATTCCAAACACCTGTTGTTGGGTTATAATTTCCTCCTCCTGTATTAGAAACATGGCTTACACCAGTAGGTAGTAAGTCTTTAACAGTAACATTGTTTGTTGTATCTGGACCTTCATTAGTCACATTGACTGTAAAGGTTATATTCTGTCCAACATTAGGGGTGGCATTATCAACCGTCTTTTCAAGCTTGAGATCGGCAACTTGAGTAGTTGCTGCAATAATTACGTTGTTTAAGAAAACATAATCTTGCCCTGTTTGCACAGTACCCGTAAGTTGACTAACTCCAGCCTGAGTTAAACTTGACACATTGTAGGTATCTGCATCAAAACCATAGGTATTATTGCTACCTAAAGCTGTGCTATTGCTATCAAACGGACCACTAGCCAGAGTACTAACACCTAAACCCCCATCGTATCGGAGTGCTTCGTTATTGCTTAAATCAGGGTCTCCCTCCCAAATTGTTGTCGTCATTGATGCAATAGGATTATTTGTAACAGCTAATTTATCAAGCGTGAAATTAAAGGAAGTATTTTGACCATCGACAAAGCCATCATAAAGATTTACTGCTGTATTGGGTAGTGAATTATCTTGATAAATAACAATTAGTTCCCAACCTGCTAATACAGTCTTAAAGCTACAGTGAGGAGCACCAGTATTAACTGTCAAATCAGAAAAACTATAAGTACCACTGCCTTTGTTTTGAACTATTGAAGTCACATCAACACGACCATTGAAATATCCTTCGGTGGTGTCACCCGTATAATTTAAGTAGTAGCGACGATTAACTGGCGCTGAAATAGATTGTCCTTCAAATGTGACATTCCAGTCTGCATTTGCTTGCGAATTGGTTGAACCAGTCCAGTAAAGAAAAGCTTTGACGACCGTTCCACCAGCAGGTAAAGAAAGCGACGCAGTATTAGTGGTGGTAGGTACTAAAACACTACAAGCATTACCTGTGTTGGGTTGGGTACGCCGAGTCGCACCTGTTACTTTATAGCCATATTTTCCTACAAAAGTTTGGTCGAGAGTTAACTGCACAGGTGCTGCGATCGCAATACTCGCATACATCGCCTGAGCGGCTGTAAGCAAACCAAGTAATCCTAGCTTTTTACGTTGAAAAGAGTAACCTGACTTTATTTTACTTGCTGGTTTTGCAGTTCTTGTAAAGTTGAAATACTTCAATAACGGTTTCATACTTTTGTCCCGGATAAATTAACTAAAAAGTAGGTTAATAATTTTGCTCAGAAATCAAAAATAATGATGTATTCGTAAATAGTTTTTGTATACGTAAAATCACGGTAGCGAGCACATTAACCTATCTCTTGTAGAGACGCGCCATGGCGCGTCTCTACATGGGGATTTAGGTATCACATCCATAAATTTGCAGGATTATCCTTGTCTTCTTCCCATTTGGCAGGGTTATTGATGATGTATTCCCGAATTCTGTCTAAAGAATCATCGGCGCGAATGATATGGTCATAAAATCTGCTTTGCCAACCAAAATAGTCATGACCGTTTTTGCGACACCAACGGGTGACGGAAGATTTATAGGCATTAATAATTGCTTGTAATGATCCCCGTTTTAATGGTGCAAATTTGTTAGATTCATCTGTGTTTTGTAGAGACGCGCCATGGCGCGTCTCTACATCTGGGGGGCGGTCGATAACAACAATTCCATGAATATGATTCGGCATGATGGCGTAGGCATCTATGTGGGTATGCGCGAAATGATTGGGAATGTCTGCCCAAAATTGTTGGGCGATTTCTCCAATTGCTGATAACTGCACCTCACCTGAAATGACATCGCCAAACAAGTAAAAGCGATCGCGTGTACAAATAGTGATGAAATACCAACCGTTAGCGGCATAGTTGCGATTTAGCAAACGGGTCGATTCGACTCGGTATTTACCCTTAAATTTCGGTATGGTCATGGTGATAATTACATGTTTGTCGTTGGTAATTCCTCGTGTAGAGACGCGCCATGGCGCGTCTCTACATTTGATTGGGAATTTCATATCTCACCCCTTTGCACCCCCGTTGTTGCCCTCTTTAATTTCTCCACTAAGGTTTTGGTAGATTTTTGTTGCTGACGTGCTACAGGTTTTTGCAATCCAAACCCATCAAACAATTCGTTCAACTTCAGCGTTAAACCTAAATACAGTCCTCCCGCCGATCGCGTTCCAGAAAAATCGCGGTCATCAACTTTACCAAAGGCATAGCCAGCACTTAAGCGCAGATTCGGACTGAGATAGTAACCTGCTTCGACTACAAAGCCCGTTTCAGTGTAATCACTTTGACTAATCAAACGAGCCTCGCCTACTACATCCATGCTGTATCCCAAGCGATAGGTAGCCCGTAATTGCCCTAAATTTACTGTGCTAGTTCCAACTAAATCTTTAGCTAGGTAAGAGTTACTGTTACGCAGGGCAAACTTACCATAAAATTCCCATTGCCAATTGGGGGCGTAGATAGCTTCTACCGCAAAGGTATGATCCTCTGAACCCGTACCACTTCCTAACAGGACTGTGTCAGGAATCACAGCAGGATTTTTGCGGTATTCATAACGCAGTAAGGCGTTAAACTTGTCGCTGTGCGGATCGCGGTAGGCTAAACCTACTTTGAGGTTGGCTGTATCTCCCAGAGACGCGAAATTTCGCGTCTCTACACGATTAGCAGAACTCGCTTGTTGATAGCGTACTAGGGCTGTGAGTGCAGGCGAAATTTTACCTGTAGCACCAGCGGAAATTACGGTATTGGAACCGCTTGAGGAACTGCGATGTTCATAGCGGGCGCTGGCTTGGAATTTGGGATTATCGGTGTATTCTAGCCCAACGCTGTAGCTATCACCACTGCCAAACCCCAACGAGTAGCCACTTTGACCAACGGCAAAGGGTTGGGAATATCGCTGTCCTGCTCCCGTGCGTCCAAAGAAGTCGCCGAACACGTGTTCATAAGCAACGTTGAGCTTCAAGCCAGGGGCTATAGTCCAACGGTTGTTGAGTCCAATTGCTCCTTGGGTAGTCAGTTCATTTGCCCCACCTAAAATGGTGTAACGACCAGTCAAGGTAGTATCTTTGCCAAGCTTGTGTTCGCCATTCACGCTTAAGCTGGTGATGGAGTTATCTTCGTATTGACCGCGAGTGAAAAACTGTTGCGCCAGACTGACATTGACGCCGGGAACTATAGCCCAATTCAACCCAAAGGCAGTCCGGTCTGGATAAACTGCATCTACATCAGAAGATAGGGTCAGTTCATTCAGTGCTTGGAAAGTGAGGTTATTGGTAATAGGAAATGTGAGACGCGATCGCAATTGATCGGAGTTACCACTCAAAGCTTCTGGTGAGATGCGGTCTTCTCTATCCCGATGCACCCAGTCCACATCCACAGTTGCCTTACCGAAGCGTTGTTGAATACCTGCGGTAATTGTCGTCAGGGAGTTATCAACTTTGCTCCCAGGAACCGCTTCAGTACGAGGTGCAAACAATTCCTCAAAGGTATCGAGGGGTTGGGGTGCAGTACCAAAATTGTCTTCGTGGTCGTATTGGAAGCGCAGGCTAGTTGTTGAAGAAATTTGCCCTGTTAATTGCGCCCCATAGCGGCTTTGACCAGGGACAAAGCTGAGCGTTGCATCATTAGCAAAACCCGCATCATTAGAGCGATAATAAGCACGTCCTTGCAAACCTTTAAAGATTTCTCCCTGTGCTTCGACACGGTAGGCAGAACCGCTCACCTGTCCCGAAATGTCAGAATGATTGGTAGAACGGGCATATTCTGCAAATAATTTTCCGTTTGAACCCAAGGAAATTTGTGCATCTGCACCGTAGAGTTCAAAGTCGTGCATCCCCTGGTCTTGTTGAAAGTAGGTTGCTGCTAACCAACTTTCTTTGTTGAGGTTGCGCTGAAAATTGTATTGCAGGCGACCAGCGTAGATATTGCTATCAGAACCACTACCTTTGTATTGGTAGGTGGTGACGATACGACGGACTAAAACCTGTCCAAATTTATCTACATCGGTACGCAGAATAGGTTCTCGGAATAAAATAGTGCCGCGATCGTAATCAATTTCATAATCAGAACCCCGGTTTAGCTGTTTGCGTTCCAGTACACTACCGGGAGTGTTGAGTTCTTCTAACTCAATAAAAACATTTTCACTACCTGGAACAAGTAACCTGCGGGAGAGGAAGTAGTAACCACTGGTGCCATCAGGAGCAATTGTATCTCGTTGAAAAGCTTCGACATTGTTGCCATAGAAGCCAGTGAATTGCAGATTTCCCAGGTTGTAGTTTGCCTTGAAACCATGCAATTGACGTGTCACTGCTGTAAATTGCTGGGATGAACGGCTAAACTCCTGAGTATTGTAGTCACCCCACATGAAATAATCGGGATCGGCACTGGGAGTCTTGGGCGATCGCTCTAACCGTGCATAGACGCTGTCAGTGGAAGGAGTCAGTACTTCTGTTTTGGAACTGTCACCGTAGACGGGATAGTTTTGATCGTTGAACTGAAAAGAACGAAATAATCTGGTATCACAGTTGCAGTCTTCATTCAGGTTGCGAGAACTGTTGTAAGCACCAGTAAACAACCATTCTCCAATCGCCCCAGTTGCAAATACCGACGAGCGTACATTCAACTGAGTGTCATTGTCTTTGTTCGGAGGAAGAAAATCACGAAAACTACCGTAATAATCTGTACCCCTAGCACCCAAACGCACATCCACTACCCCAGTCACCAAACTAGGACGCAGTGCTGTTTCAAATTGTAGTTGAGTATAGGCTTCTAAATCATTGGTAATAGCTCGAATTCTAACAGTTTGGGCATCCAAACTCGATTTGAGGGTGCTGGTAAATAGCCCTTTTTTTGCCTGTACCTGAAATCCAGGTTGGTCTGGTTGGAAGTCTACACCGACAAACTCACCAGCAGTAGGTATTAGGGTAACAACTGCATCGCGATTTGAGCGGTTGTTATTCTCATCTATGAGTTCACCCTTCACTGTCGCCGTAGAACGTCCATCGGCAGGAATACGAGTTTCTACGGTTTCCAATTTCAATTGTGTGGGTGCGCCCCGTACCTGTACTTGTAGGCTTACAGGCGGTTCACTAGAACCTACCACCTTGGTAGTAATAGTGTTAGTTCCTTCTTTTAAGGAGACACCATACCATGTCTGCGTTACCAAGTTGGTATTAGCATCAGTTTCTGTCCGTCCCACCAAGGATGGATCTACCAAATCCCCATTTACCCGCAATTCCACACTGGCACCTACGGGAAATTGCAGAATTACTGTGGTTGCTGGCACATCGACTATGGTGTCAGGGGTGGGGGTCAGGATTTTTAGAGAAGGAGTGGGAGAGGGGGAGAGTGGGAGAAGGGGAGTGGAGGAAGATGGATTTTGTGATAGTTGTTGTAAACCTTTTGGTAACTTAATATCGGGTACTGGTTGAAATAGTTGTATTGCTGGGGATGTTGTAGCAGAATCTATTACATTTGTTAGGTTATCTGTTACTATTTCTTCCTCTTGTGGGACGGACATCTTGTCCGTCAAGGGCGAGTCAGTTGTCTTCGGTTCTGAAAACCTCTCCGCGTCACCGCGTCCCAATTTCTCTGTATCTTCTATTTGTTGTTCCTGTTGGACAACATTGGGGTGTTCTGCTCTAGCTAGGACAGGATACAAAGTCATACTCAAAGTCCCTGCCATCATCCCCATTAATTTGAGGTTGAAACTGGTTGTATTCAATCGTTGAAACTGGCGGAGAAATCGTAAGGACACGGAGACACGGGAGCCACTGCGTTGCGGGTGTACCAAGCGTTGTAGCACGTGGCGTGGACACAAAGGCGTGGTGAACTTCCCCGCGTCTCCATTTATATGGTGCAGTCTTTTTTTCATTTCTTAACTTCCTCCTGGAAGGTGGGGGTGACTGCGAAATTCATACGTGCTAAGCCACCAGGTTCTAAACGCACAAGGCGGGATTGACTATTGCGTTCTTTAAACTTGCGATTGGGTGCAAGGGTATAACCGGGAAGACTGCTGAGGTCGAGAACTCCTGTGTGATTTCCAGGCAAGACATTAGCTACAGAAAATAATCCATTTGTATCAGTAGTTACACGGTTGCCATCTTCCATAAAAATCACAGCATTAGGGATACCTGGTTCACCGGGTTGCTGTTCGCCATCAAAGTTTTTATCCACAAATACGCGACCGAGGAGAGTGCCGCAGTCCGTGACAATTCCCGGTCTAATTCGCAACTGATGGCTTGCAGGCCCATCCTTAGCCTGAAAACGGTTGTCAGATCTAAGCACTGTGACGCTTGCCAAGTTGCGTCCCGAACCACGCGCTGCATCTGCTGTTAGTTGGGCAGCATAAGCAATATTTAATACCTTCTCTTGTGGTATCGCAGTATCTGACCGAAATACCACCGATGAACCATTGTGTTCGGCGGTGATAGTGACGGGTTTGCCATCGATTTCTCCTCGGACAGATTTGCGTAAGAAATTAAAGCCAAGGGGTAATTTGTCAGTGACAACTACATTGTCTAAAGCAGCATCAGCTAAATTTTTAACAGAGAGACAGTAGATAACTGTATCTCCCGGTTCTGCTGTTGCGCGATCGCCAGTTTTGACAATCTGCACTTGATCTGGCTGACACATATTTGTGGTAAATTCAAAAGCTAGTAAATCTAGTCCTTGGAGTTCAGCATTGCTAACTAATACAACTGTTGACTCAGTTTGGGTTTGCCCTGTGAGTGTAATTGGCTGACCATCCAAAGATGTAGCAACATACCGAACAACATCGTTATTCTGGCTACCAGTGCTTTGGAGAATTTGAATCTTAATCCGTCGCTGTTTGTAGATAGAATTTGGCGGTGGATTGACTACAAAAATGTAGGTTCTACCAGGGTCGATTTGACCTAAATTCGGATCGAATAGGAAGTTATAAGCACCTAGGGGTACCGTGTTAGTCAGGAAATAAGGATTGCTATTTTCGATATTCGGTCTTAATCCACCAGGAATGTTGTTGTTGGGAATATCAGGTAACTCTGTGCGAGTTAGGGGTAACAATTTTCCTAATTGTGTCCCTGTGGGGTCGCTGGGGTCAGGTTCATAAACAGCAACAGAAAAGCCTGTATAGTCAGGTAAAACATTGCCAGCGCATCCTAAAATTCGTCCCAGTGGGTCAACTAATGGGCTAGGAGTAGCTTGAGTCTTAGCAGAAGCTCCTAAATATTTTTGATTGTTGCTAGGATCTGTATAAGTATAAGTAGCTTGATTTATAAAATTGGTTAGCGGCTTGCTATTCTCAACTTGAGCGATCGCAGACATCGGAAACTGCAATACACTTGTGACCACAAACGTTGCCGCTATCCGCCTAAACCAGCTACTCTTCGCATGATTCTGGCATTGCGAACTTTGACGGCGCACTAGATTTTCTCCTGTGAAACTTTACGGTTCCGTAACTAGGGACTAGGGAGATAAGGAGGATAATGGAAGGGAAACAGGACAAGGAAGACAAGGGGGAATTTCTCCCTTGCCTCCCTCCTCTCCCTTGTCTTTTCCCAATGCCCGATCCCCAATCCCCATTGCCCCTAATCCCCACTAAGAGCGGTCGTGGGGGCCCCGAGTTCCCCGATCCCTTCTTACTCAGGAACATGGCCTCAGCGCACCTGTACTTGATAAGTTCCTTTAATTTGTGCTTTGGCGGGAACGGATGTACCGAAATTCCAACGGATGTGGGTATAGGCAACTGCTGGGGCGGGACGAGTTTCCACTTTGCCATTAGGAAGTTTGACTTGCACGGTTGGCTTGTCTACAAAGCTGCGTCCACCATCAATGCTGTAAGTAATCTTGGCATTGTTGTTAGTATTCACAGTTGCAGAGTTCAGCACATACATCATTCCTTTGGGAATGGGCTGATTGATGACGAGATTTTTTACTGCTTTATCGCCATTGTTGACACCAGTGACTATGTAGCGCAGCACATCTTTTGGTTGCACCACAGCTTTCCCTTGCAATGATTGCCATCTCTTAGTTTGCTTACCGTGCTGATCCTGAGCTACCACTTGCTTTTCTGCCTGTAGGTGCAACTGTACTTGACCTTTAGCTTGGGCATTTTGAGCAAAAGCAGCATCAGACTGCCAGATATTTGCGATCGCCGGAATTTGATTAACAAATGGAAGTGTAACAATCAGTGCTACTGCTCCCATACTGGCCATTGCAAAACGCTTCATCTCGATAACCTCTTCAAAATTTTTGTCATTTATCGTTTCCAACTTCAAACTGGAAACGAAAGCATCTGTGCAATCAACTTCTTGCAGAAGCCAGGGGGAAGGGGTAAAGAGATAAAAAGTTCCTTTCCCCTTTCCCCTTTCACCTTTCCCCCTCTTAATTCACTTTGCGTTGGAAGGTAAATGTTCTTTGTTCACCTGGTGCAACCTTGCCAGTGACAGTATCTACATACTTGGTGATATCTGCGTCCACTGTGGTTCCAGTTTTGTCGATGGAAGAGTTTGATGCTGGATTACCACTGTAGAAATTGATCGTTGCAGCACCAGAATCTTTCGCTGTGCCGACAATGTTGCTGGTATCAATTTGACCGCTGCTATCGTTGTCTAGCGCCCAGTTGTTGGGGGCTTGAGTACCATCTTCAGTAATCACAACCTTGTCAGCATTCAGAATCACGTTTCCGGTTCCAGATTGAGCATCGGAGATATTTTTGTACCGAATCTGATACTCGATAATGTTGCCTGGGGCTGGTGTTCTAGCTACATCAGCAACGTTGGAATTTGGATCGATACCATTGACTGCTGGTGTGGATTCAAAGTCATCCTGACCTGTACCAACTGCTGGCCCAGTTCCTGGTAAGACTCGTGACACTTTCACCATTTTCAAGAAGCCAGTATAGACGCGATCGATGGTGATGTTTTGACCATCTGGATTACCATCACCCGTAGTATCAATGGCAGCAGTGATGGGTACAGGGAAACCAAATTCTGTATCGCCCGCGTAGTTGGGGATAGTATCAGTTGAGAGGGGAGTACCACTTGGTAGATTAACTTCTACACCATAGTTGACAGTTGTACCAGGAGCAACGTTGGCGATTGTAATTGGTGTACTAGTTGTCGTAAAGGTTCCTGTTGCTTGATTATAGGTATAGACAGCAGAACTACTACCATAGGTGATAGTTACCTGAGTGCCATTTGGTAAATCTAGTCTATTTGCTGGTGTCGTTGGGACTAATGTAATGGTGCCAGGGTCAGTACCACTATTCTCAATAGTGTTGGTGAAGGCAACTCCTGAAGGATCTAGCGTACTACCAGGTAGAGTACCCGCTGGAACAAGTGAAGATTTATTGGTGAAGTCATCGTTAGTTTGACCTGATGGCCCAGTCGCATCCGGAGCATTTTGTGGACCGTTGAGTACTGCTGAAGCTTCAGGTGCTTGAACTGTGAAGATGTTGGCTTCACCACCTGTTGAGCCATCACCACTGTTGTTATTACTTGGGTCTGTTCCAGTTTCAGGAGATCCTGGGGTATTAATAAAACCATCATCAACCTTGTCAGGCGGCAGAGTATCGGGAACACCATCACCGTTGGTATCCGTATCCGGAAGTGGTGTCATGTTACCTAGAGGCCCATCGTAGTTGCTGGGATTTTGGTCCCCGGATTCGTCGTAGACTGGGGCGTTGGTGCCGGGAGTTTGACCGAATAATTGAGCGATATTAGCAACAGTTAATGGTGAAGTTGCGGTTGACTCAACAGCTAGCTGAATCTGGAAGCCATTTACTGTTGTACCAGGAGCGATAGAAGAGATAACAGCTGGCTTGTTGATAAAACCAACTCGAGTTACACTTGCTAGTGAGGCAGGAGGATTTGCAGTAAAGGTTTTCCAACTGGCTGCATTGGCATCAACTGTGGCTGGGTTATCTGTTGTATATACAGCTTCCCAATTAGGAGGCGGAGTTGGTGCAACTGCCAAGTCTGTACCAGCAGGGATGGCATCAGAAACTAAGATATAGTTGCCAGGAGTACTATCAACATTAATTGTTGTACCTGTCAGTGCGGCTGGAGTAATTCCCTGACCTGTTGGATCGGTAGACTCAACCCGTAAACTCAAATCGTAGGTGAGCTTATCATCTGTAATTGGGTCTGTGCCAGCGTTGTTGTAACCGCTACGAGTTTTGAGGATGGTCGCTAAAGAGAAGGTCTTGAGGCTGGTACCAACTTTAATTTGCTGGGTGCTGCTAGCTTCACGAACACCATTGATTGGTGCGCCATCTACCTCACCAGGAGTACTACCGTTGGCGTTATCTACAGTGTAAACGTCAGCACCATCCGGACTCCGCAGCTGGTTCTGGGCATCCCCAGGAGTATTACCAAGGGTAACGGTAATTATGTCATTGGTTTGAGCGCCAGCCTGTACGGTAATTGGTACACGCACCAACACCGTGCCACCAGGTACAACTGGATCTGTGAAGGCTTCAGTATTGGTGACATTTTGCCAGGTTGTACCACCGTCGGTACTATATTGTAAGTTATTGGGTGTACCGCCATTAGGTAATGTGCCAGAAACCGTACCTGGCCCAGTCGTTGTTGCCAGGTTAGGAATCCGGAACTTGGTGGGGTCGTTACCGACGTTGGTGAGAGTATAGGTGTAAATCAGTAAATCACCAACCTGAACGCTACCACCGTTATTATCTACAACACCAGAGGATGTGACAGTTATACCAGCGACCTCTGCTACAGTCACAGTTACTGTATTAGAAGTAGCATTAATAGTTGTACCTGGATTGTTCGGATCTTCATAGGTTGCAGTTGCGGTGTTACTGATAGATTCACCTGCTGTTGTACCTTCAGCTAATACAGGCGCAACAAATTGGAAAATTCCATTGGCTAATAATGCTGTTGCTACCAAAGAACGGTAGAGGTGCGATCGCTTTTTGACGAATTGTTTGGATTGTGGCATAATTCGGGCTACATTTTAGAATGATTTACAATCCTGTGTAAAAACGCAGGATTTTTTTAGCAATTCCCGATCAGAAAGAATTGCCAAGCTCTATCAACCCAAAAGCTTCATTTCTTGGGTGTTTATTTCAGTAATAAGTACCGTTTCCGAATTGTTTTCTATCTTCTACCCATTTTTTATATCTAAAGATAGATGGATTAAAAGAGTACTTGTGATATAAAAGCTAACTTTGGAAGTTAAGGAATTCTTCAGTATTTATACCGAAAACCAGTATTGTTGTATGCTTTATACGCATTGTTGCTATGCTTTTTAGGCAAATTATGCGTACATGCCATCAGAAGTAAGTTGTTTCACAAGTTGCCAAAATCAGGAAGTTCCGCCTCTGGCTCGTGTTGAGAATAGTAGAAGATATCTGCCTGTTTGGAAGATTGAGGTAGGTAAAGCGGCAATGTGGGAAGAGGCTTTCTTTTGTACTTGCTTATTCTCCAATTAAACCCGACAAATTTTGTCGGATATATTTGACTGGTATTTTTACTCGTGATAGCATCAAGCGACAGTTGACGGACATCCAGGGAGAGGTAGTTCATGACTCAGGCAATTGATACCCAAAAGGCAGCCACGGCTTTCAAATCTTTGAAGTGTAAGGAGTGCGGTGCAGAATACGAACTCAAAGCCAGCCATGTGTGTGAATTCTGCTTTGGACCTTTGGAAGTAACCTACGACTATAGCGCCCTCCGCAACACGATCAGCCGTGAAACCATCCAGGCGGGGCCTAATTCTATGTGGCGCTATCGGAAGTTTTTGCCTGTGCAGAGCGAAAATCCAATCGATGTGGGAACTGGTATGACTCCCTTGGTGCGTTCCCAACGATTAGCACGTCGCTTGGGTTTAAACAAGCTTTATATTAAAAACGATGCCGTCAATATGCCCACCCTCAGCTTCAAAGATAGGGTGGTATCAGTTGCCTTGACTCGGGCGCGGGAGTTAGGTTTCACTACAGTTTCTTGTGCTAGCACCGGTAACTTGGCAAATTCTACCGCCGCGATCGCCGCTCATGCCGGTTTAGACTGTTGTGTGTTTATCCCTGCCGATTTAGAAGCCGGTAAGATTTTGGGCAGCCTCATCTACAGCCCTACCTTAATGGCAGTCAAAGGTAACTACGATCAGGTAAATCGCCTTTGCTCGGAAGTTGCGAATACACACGGTTGGGGTTTTGTCAATATTAACTTGCGTCCCTACTACTCTGAAGGTTCTAAGACTCTTGGCTTTGAAGTAGCCGAACAACTGGGTTGGCAGCTACCTGACCATATCGTTGCACCTCTCGCATCAGGTTCGCTGTTTACTAAAATCTACAAAGGCTTCAACGAATTTGTCGAAGTTGGTTTGGTAGAAGGCAAGCCAGTCAAATTCAGCGGTGCACAAGCCGAAGGTTGTTCTCCCATTGCCAAAGCATTTAAAGAAGATCGTGACTTTATTCAACCTGTGAAACCGAATACAATTGCTAAATCGATCGCAATTGGCAATCCAGCAGATGGTGTTTATGCTGTCGAAATAGCTAAGAAAACAGGTGGTAGCATTGAATCTGTAACTGATGCTGAAATTGTAGAAGGTATCAAGTTGCTAGCAGAAACTGAAGGTATTTTTACCGAAACTGCTGGTGGCACAACCATTGCCGTGCTCAAGAAATTAGTAGAAGCTGGCAAAATTAATCCAGATGAAACCACCGTGGTGTACATCACTGGAAATGGTTTAAAAACCCAAGAAGCGGTGCAGGGTTATATTGGTGAACCTTTGACAATAGAAGCTAAACTCGATAGTTTTGAACAAGCCCTTGAGCGTTCTCGCACACTCGAACGCTTGGAGTGGCAGCAAGTCCTTGTTTAGTTAGTGGTTAGTAGTTGTTTGTTGTTTGGAACAACCAACAACCAACTACTAACAATCAACCACCAACAATTACCAACAATCAACACCCAACAGACAACTAAATTATGGCTGTAAAAGTTTTAGTTCCTACTGCTCTTCAGACATTTACTAACAACCAAGCAACTCTAGAGTGCGGTGGTAGCACAGTTGCTGAACTTTTAGATTCTCTAGAAAAAAGCTGTCCCGGTATTAAGTCACGCTTATGCGATGAGAAAGGACAGCCACGACGGTTTTTGAATTTGTACGTTAATAGCGAAGATATCCGCTTTCTAGAAGGAACAGCAACACCTCTAAAGGATGGCGATGAGGTAAGTATTGTCCCTGCTGTGGCTGGTGGTTGATCAAAAATTAGGAATTACCTTTTTTGAACTTTCACTGACTGTGAATAGTTAAAACCCCATCTGAATGTTATTCGGTGGGGCTTTGCTTTCAAGGAAAGATGCAATACCTACTAGCTACAGACTGTTATAAAAATTTATTTCTGGGGAACTATAACAATAGCCACTGAAAACTAAATTACAAAGGATTTCCAGTGGATACTCAATATCCCCCTATAAAACTTAGTTAATATGATGCTTAACACAGTGACCTTAATTGGTTATGCAGGTAAACAACCGGAGGTACGTTATTTCAAGAGTGGTAAGATTCTTTATATAAGGTTTGGAATTTCAAAGTCAGGACGCTATATATTAGACTTTATCCCAACGGATAAATATATTTTATATATTCACCTATTTTTAAGCAGAATATTACTAATTTGCTCCTCGTCCATTTAAATACCGCGACGCTCTAAATATGGACGCAAATTAATTTGAATAAATAAATCCTTTAATTCTTCCGCAATCTCTTGCGGTGGATTTCCTGATAAAGCAGTTACAATCAAACGTTCTGCTATCTGAAATTCTCCACATTCAATTGCCAAGGAAGCTGCACTGCGATGCAACACAGAGCGAGTTGGTTCTGCATTCAGTTGATTCGCAATTATTCTAGCTGCTTGAGTTTCTTTTTCAAAGGCTTGTCGAGTCAGTTGGTTGGCTTGCTCTAAATCACCTTTAAGTTTAGCAGTAAAAGCTGCCTCAGCCAAATCCATTGCTTGATTGTGTAACTCTTGAATCTGACTCATTTTTTCACAATCATAGATAAGGGTTTGCTAAATTCGACCACAATTATGTAAGCAGGAAATTTACCATCGGAAGGATTGGTTTGCTCGATTTTCTGTTTTACTCTCGCTCGAATACGGCTATCATCTCCTTTACGTATGCCTGAAACTTCTAGCCTGACTTTATTTTGAAATGGAAGTTCGCTATTTTCATTTTCACTACCCAACCAGTAATCGAACCCTGTACCTTTGCGAGAACGCTCAATAACTGTTAAATCAGTTAATTGCCTAATAATTAAAAAAGCAATACTGTAAGCAGCTTGTTCTGTTGTAAACTCTTCATCATTCCAGCAGCGCAGCATTTGCTCTGTTACTGGTTGCCAATAAAGTTTAAATTTGGTTGTAAAATCTCCACTTATTGTCAGTTCTACACCTTGCGAATGGTTTTGGTCTTCCAAGCACACAGCACAAGCTTCTGCCAAAGCTGCTCCAAAGGAAGGAGTGATAGCAGGTAGCCCTTCTCCTAGTTTAGTTAATAGTAATTCTTGGGGTTCGTCCAAAGTGAATTGATCGAAGGTTAGTTAAATAAAAATTAGTTCAATTGTACTTGATAGCGTCTATTTTTTAGCTCTGACGCTATGGCGCGGAGCGATCGCTGTTCTGTTCACAAAAGAATGGTGCGTTTGAAATCTGAAGAGGATTTGACTAAATATTGCATTGGTTGTTTGCAAACCTTGATCGATATATATAGACTGGCTGTGCTGTGTCAAAATGAAGATGACTAAGGTGAGCGATCGCTCCCAAAGCTCCCCTAAAGCTAGACAAAGGATTGATCTGAGCAATGGCAGAACAAACCAATCACAATGAAGCGGGAGAGGTAGCTCCCAGCACAGTTGACAAGCAGGCTCCCACTGTCGCCGAACAACACGCTCCCAGCACCGACTCACCGGAAGCGACAGACATTCCAACTTCCAGCGCACCAGATCCCAAAGCGGCAAACCCCGAAACAAATCCAAATGCTGCTAAAACTAAAACTGCACCACCCAAGCGGGAAAAACCAGCTGCCGCAGCGAAAGCAGCAGACGGTGAAAAACCTGCCGCCGCAGCTAAAGCAGCTAAAAAGGAAAAAGCACCAGCAGTTGAAGATAAACCATTTGCAGAGTTTATCCAGCAAGATTACTTGCCTGCTTTGCAAAAAGCTTTAGCCAAAGAAGGGGTAAAAGATTTACAGCTGTCCTTTGTGAAGCAGAATGTTCCCATCAAAGGGATGGAACAACTCGGTGAGTCTTGGCAAATTGTCGGCAATTTTCCAGATGGCGTGCGCCATTTCAACCTCTATTTTCCCGATGAAAACATTCAAGGAAAAAAGGCATTTTCCTGTAATGAAGGAAAACGCCCTAGCACTCTTGAATCATTCTTAATTGATGAACGCAAAACTACACTAGATTTATTAGTGTATGGTCTGATGCAGCGTTTGAACGGTCAAAAGTGGCTGGGGAGAAATTAACCTAGTTCATGAAAGTGGTAGGTAACGGCTCCAGTAATAGGGTCGTTATCTATCCTCACATAACCTGATTTCAGCATCTCCTTTAAAGCTGCTTCTACATCTGTAAAGCTAGCACCAGTTGCCTTCACTCCTTGAGTTACAGTTAGCATCCCACCCCGCTTTTCTGCCGCTTCGATCAACTTGACTATCAGTTGATTACCCGTGGGCCGGTATACTTCGGAAACAACTACTGGTTGCTCTAGTGGTACACCCAAGGGGGAATAACCTGCTTTTAACCTCAGTCTTAATTCGTGTTCTTCTACCATTTTCGGGATGAAGAACAAATCTACAAACTGCCCCACACCAAATACACCATAGGTTACTAGCCATAACAAGCCTGTCCCTATCTTGCCATTGTATAAACGATGCAGGCCTCCCAACCCAAAAAACCAGGCTGCATTCAAGATATAGGAAACAAGCAGGCGCTCTTGATGGTCTTTATTGGTGTTGTTTTCAACATTCATCTTGTGTTCAACCCCTCGGACTCGTCGCTCTTGCTTTTTTAGTTAGACAGTTTTCTTATTCTTTTTTGTTTCTGAAGAAAATAGCCAGTTAGAGTAGTGAAATTGGTCAGCCACTCTATCAAAGACAGAGTAGTTGATAATCCTAAGATAACCAACTTCTCAGAGATTTACAGAAACTGAAGTGGCAAAAAATACAATATATTAATTTTTATGTCACGTTTTCCGATCTGTCGATTGTGTCTCTGTATAAATATGTTGTTTCAGTTAAAACTCACTTAATACCAATATTGAGATTCTGACTATAGATATATCTAGCGATCGCTCTGTCAATTCTAATCACCCCATCACCTTCCTTTCATTTGAAGATTACTGAATCGGTGTTCTAACACTGACTCACCACCAACAAATTCCTAAAGTATAATTTCCTTGCCTTTTTCGGTAAAGCGAACATTTTTAATTCCCCATTGGGGATTGCTTGTTAAAGTTTTGCGAAGACTGCCAAATAAAGCAAACTGTTCGCAACTCGAAAGAGAATTTATTCGCCGCTGGGAATTAGGAGTGACTCGTAAATCTACTGTGGCGACACCATTTTTAAGGTTAACCCGATATCCAGAGAAGCTAAAGTCGGCACTATCCCGTTGCTCTAAGATTTTACCCACCGCAGCTGTTACAGGTTCTTGTGCTGGTACTGCAACTGTTTGTGGAATTAGCTCTTGACATTGTGTATCACTTGTGTATAAAGTGACGTTCACGGTTTTATCTGCGTTGCTGTTATCGGTAGAGCTTTGTTGAGGTGCGGGTGACTCATTCCTAGGTTGAGGATTGAGTCTTGCTGTACTTTGAGTTGGTGATGGTGTAATGTTGGCAGTTGTGCTGTCAGTACTACCAGGGTTTGGGCTAGAACTACAACTGCTCAAACTGGCAACCATTGCCACAACTATTACAGGGAATATATATCTTTTACCGGTGTTTATAGTTTTGTTCATAAATTTTTAGCCGCGGGTTGATTTTATGGCATTGCTGAATCATGCGGATGAATTTACAATTCACGGGTGTGTAGAGACGTAGCATTGCTACGTCTCTACAAAAATGTTTACAAACATAATTCATGACCAAGTTCAGCAACGTCTATTTTATTAAATTCGCTTTCGCTGTTATAAAATCAGCATAAATTTAAGAAATAAGGTAGAAGGCATAAATTTGAACTTTGACTAAGTAAAAAAGCATAAATAAACTAAAAGCGGGGCGGGCTAGAAGCCCACCCCACAATATTATTAAAGCTCTTGTGGGGTGGGCATCCTGCCCGCCTGTATAAAATACAAGATATTTTACATTTAATTATGTTGATCTACTTATCAGAGTACGCTCACGAACATCTAGTTAAGCAATGGACACCATTGGCGAGTTTCCATCAAGAGTTTTATTTTGCCAACGAATTACTAAATAATACTATCCAGCCACTTTTTCATCATCTCAATCAAAATGTCAACGAGGGGATGATTAAGCATTGTCCTCAGTCCTTCTATTCCTCCAGCTAGCAGAACAGATAACAACTTTGCTCTTAATTTTGGAACTTCTCTAGTTGTTGATTCAGTTCTAACTAGCTTAATTTCAGCCTGATTGAGATTTGCTCCACTGAGATGAGAAATTATATTTGGATTTTTCCTCTGCTGTTCATTCCAAACATGCACACCTAGCCTCAGTTGTGCAAGATGCTCCCTATTTGACATTACAATTTCTCCCTATACCCGTTGTTTTTACAATAGGGCAACACCAACTTTAAAGCTGCAATCAAACTATCAAAAACTAAACTATCAAACTGTACTATAAAAGCTTCTACGCAGCTTTCCCGACTTTCCTGAACAATAAGAGCATTTCTGTTATTTATATCACCTTGATTTTTTTGTCAATATAAAATTGAGAACACTGATTAAAATGTAGAAATAAAAAGTAAGAAAAAAGTCAGAAATGAATTTTTGATAAAAACTTAAAATCTAGATGCGGTGAGGAAAATCAATGATACGACCACGCAAGGTATTTGCTCAGCATTGGCTCAAAAGTGAAAAGGCACTCGGAGAAATTATTACGGCCGCACAATTAAAACAGAGCGATCGCATTCTGGAAATAGGCCCTGGTACTGGTATCCTGACTCGTCGTTTGTTACTCTTGGTACAATCTTTAGTTGCAGTCGAAATTGACCGCGACTTGTGCGAGCATTTGGTTAAGGAATTGGGTAAGGCTAAAAATTTCTTACTTTTACAAGGAGATTTTTTGGAATTGGATGTACTATCACTCATAGAAGGTTATCCAGCTTTCCAAAACTCCAATAAAGTTGTTGCTAACATCCCCTACAATATCACCGGGCCGATCGTAGAAAAACTCTTGGGTACAATTGCCAACCCCAATCCACATCCATACGATTTAATTGTTTTGTTAGTACAAAAAGAAGTAGCAGAAAGACTGGTAGCAAAACCAGGTTCAAAAGCATTTGGGGCGTTGACAGTGCGAGTACAATATTTGGCTGAATCTGAGTTAATTAGTGTAGTGCCAGCAGGAGCGTTTTATCCACCACCAAAGGTAGACTCAGCAGTGGTAAGACTAACACCTCGGAAAATAGAACCAGCAGCTGATGACCCACGCAAATTAGAGACTTTGGTAAAATTGGGGTTTGGAGCAAAGCGTAAAATGTTACGAAATAATTTGCAATCACTTGTAGAACGCGATCGCTTGACCCAATTACTGGAACAATTAGAAATAAATCCCCAAGCTCGTGCTGAAGAACTCAGCGTCAGGCAATGGGTAACACTAGCAAATCAGTTAGTGGTTAGTGGTTAGTGGTTAGTTGTTGGTGGTTGGTTGTCTCCCCACCTCCGGTTCTCCCCATCTCCCCATTCTCAAAAATGCGTCATTACACCCTCATCGCCCCTGCTAAAATCAACTTATATCTGGAAATTATTGGCGATCGCCCTGATGGCTATCATGAGTTAGTAATGATACTGCAAAGTATCGACCTTGCCGACCAAATTGATATACAAGCAAGTAGCACTGACGCCATCCGTGTTCGCTGTAACCACCCGCAAGTACCCACAGACAAAAGTAACCTGGCATACCGCGCGGCCGAACTCATGGCTACAGAATTTCCTGACGCCTATGCCAAGTATGGTGGTGTAGATATCACTATTACCAAACGCATTCCGATTGCTGCTGGGTTAGCAGGGGGTTCGACGAATGCAGCAGCAGTGTTGGTAGGAATAGACTTGTTGTGGAATTTGGGACTAACTCAATCGGAGTTAGAAGAATTGGGAGCTATTTTGGGTTCAGATGTACCGTTTTGTGTAGCTGGTGGTACTGCTATTGCTACAGGCAGAGGCGAACAACTTTCTCCCCTACCGAGTTTGGATACTATATATATAGTATTGGCAAAATACCGAAGCTTGGAAGTTTCCACCCCTTGGGCATATAAAACCTATCGCCAAGAGTTTGGCAGTTCGTACCTAACAGATAAAGATAGTTTGGCAGCACGTGCTAACGCGGTGCATTCTGGAACAATGGTGAAAGCTATCCTGCACAAGGATGCAAGAGAAATCGCTCAAAAGCTGCACAACGATTTAGAGAAGGTGGTATTGCCAGCTTATCCTCAAGTTTTGCAACTGCGAGAGACTTTTGCCAACCAAGAAGGTGTTTTAGGAACTATGATGTCTGGTTCTGGTCCAACTGTGTTTGCACTATGCGAGTCTAAACAGCAAGCAGAACAATTACAGTTGCATGTTAGAGAGGCAATTCCCGATCAAGATTTAGAATTGTTCGTGACTCAGTTAATCACACACGGTATTAAGGTAAGATAGTCGGTTTAGAACATATATCATATCTCTATGGCTATATAGCCATAGAGATATGATTAAGCACTTCAGACACAAAGGATCCTTAAGGAGTAAACAAAGATTTTATGAGCGATCCAAATTTAACGCAACCAACACAGACTCAAACGCAAGTTCAAGCAACTCCCTTACGCAGTTTAATTGGGGCGGTAATTTCGGCTGGATTAGCATTCGCAGCATACTCTCTCATGATTGCTATAGCCACTAGTTTTGCTGCCAAGCCAATTCATTCTCATAATCCTATAGTGCTGAATATTTCCTCTGCTGTGCGTACTTTAGTTTTAGGTGTGGCTGCTTTAGCATCAGGGGTATTTGCGATCGTGGCTGTTGGTTTATTAGCTTTGGCTGTTCAACTTTTATTTCAGCATTTAACAAAGCATCATTGACGGTGATTTATGGTTGGTACAAATTCCAAAATCATCAATGAAAGTATGCGGAAGGGGGCGATCGCACCACAGCCAACCCTCATACTCAAAGCTGGGAAATGTTTCGTCTAATGCCCTAATCACCCACTCCATTTGCCCAGAGGCGGCGCGTATCTTCATCCATCTCGGCTTTTAGCATTTCCTGCACTAAGCGGTGAATGCAGCACTACTGTGGTTATTGTAGTTGGATTTTCGGGGATGGAACTGTAAAATTCTAATCTTGATACCAAAACAATATTATATAAAAGCGATGAAAAAATTATTGCTATCAGGATTGTTACTAATTTTATTCCCGTTAGCAGCTTGTTCTACTAATCCCACTGATGCTTCTGGGAAAACTAATACAAAAGAAGTGAAACCTTTAGTAACAGGCGCAATACCCGACCAAGATCCGGAAAAGTTGCAACGCCAGTATACCAAGCTAGCAGCATACTTGCAGAAAGAATTAGGCGTACCCGTAGAATACAAGCCTGTTACGGATTACACCGCAGCTGTGACAGCTTTTAAGGTGGGAGATTTAGACTTAGTATGGTTTGGGGGATTAACTGGCGTGCAGGCCAGGTTGCAAGTACCGGGTGCAGAAGCGATCGCCCAACGTGATGTAGATGAAAAATTCCACAGTGTTTTTATCGCCAACAAAAAAACAGGTTTGAAACCATTAAAAAATATTACCGACCTCCAACAACTCAAAGGACGTACATTTACCTTTGGCAGCGAATCTTCTACCTCCGGGCGATTAATGCCACAACATTTCTTAGAACAAGCTGGCGTGAAATTAACAGATTTTAAAGGTCAACCAGGTTTTTCTGGCGACCATGATAAAACTATCAAATTAGTAGAAGCAGGAACCTATGAAGTTGGTGCTTTAAACGAAAAAGTTTGGTCAAAGCGCGTTGATTCTAAAGAAGTCGATTTAAATAAAGTTGAAGTTATTTGGCGTACCCCTGCCTATTACGACTACCATTGGGTAATCAATCCGCAAGTCAAACAACGTTACGGCGACGATTTTGTGAATAAAGTTCAAACTGCTTTGTTTAAACTCGACCCAAAAGTACCAGAACAAAAGGAAATACTTGACCTCTTACAAGCAGAAAAATTTATTCCTACTAAGAATGAAAATTACAAACAAATAGAAGAAATTGGACGCGAAATCGGTAAAATTAAATAACATCTTTGTGCTTTAGTGTCTTAGTGGTTCAAATCTTTTAACCATGAACCCACCCACACCAATTTTTGAACTTAAAAACGTTACCAAAAAATTTGGCACATTTTCATCTCTCACTGACATCAACTTGCAAATCTATCCTGGTGAAAGAGTTGCTCTTGTTGGTTCTAGCGGTGCAGGCAAAAGCACTCTGATTAGTTTGCTCAACGGTACATTACAGCCTAGTCAGGGGGAAGTGTGGATACTAGATCGCAACTTAGCACGTCTGCGTCCCAAATCGCTGCGGCAGGTGCAACGGCAAATTGGTACTATATATCAGCAATTTCATTTAGTGGATAACCTGCGGGTGATTCACAATGTCAATGCTGGGCATTTAGGAAGGTGGTCATTTTTGAAAGCCGCTGTTTCTTTAATTTATCCATTGGAAGTGGAAACAGCTGCCAAAGCTTTAATGCAGGTGGGAATTCCAGAAAAACTTTATGAACGCACCGATCGCCTTTCGGGAGGACAGCAACAACGAGTAGCGATCGCTCGTGTCTTAGTGCAAAATCCCGCTGCGATCCTTGCTGATGAACCGATATCGAGTCTCGATCCGGAACGCAGTCGGGAAATCATGAATTTGTTACGCGATTTGAGTGAGAACACAGGGAAAACACTGCTTAGCAGTCTCCATGCGATTGAGTATGCTGGCAGTCATTTTCAGAGGGTGATTGGGTTGCATGAGGGCAGGATTTTGTTTGATGCACCTGCTGGGGAGGTATCAGCGGCGATGATAGAGGATTTGTATAGGATTGAACCACAGAGTCGCAGAGAACACAGAGGAAGAGATGGGGAAATGGAGTAACCGGAAGGCAGATAGACAAGCATCTCCCCATCCCCCACTCTCCCACTCTCCCTATCTTCTTTGGGGGTTGGTGTTTCTGGTGGCGGTAGTTTGGTCGTTGCAGGTAGCTGGTATATTTCAGGAGGATTTAATTAATCAGGGTGGCTGGAGTTTGGTTTTTCCTTTTCTAGCTGCTGTGGTTTCACCTGAATTGAGTTTAGAGTTTTTGTTGCTAACTTTAGATGCGACGCTGAAGACTCTGGCTTATGCTGTGTGCGGCACGTTTTTTTGTGTGGTAATTGGATTGGTGGGTGGTGTTTTGTCTAGTGAGGTGTGGTGGAAGTCTCAAGGTAGGAATTACAACGCTTTTTGGTTGCTGGTACGAGCAATTTTAGCAATCCCAAGAGCAATTCACGAACTGATCTGGGGATTGTTTTTTGTGAATATTTTCGGACTCGATCCCCTGGTAGCAGTGCTGGCGATCGCTATTCCTTTTGGGGCAATTACAGCTAAGGTGTTTTCTGAAATTTTAGATGAAACGCCCCACGAACCGTTATTAGCACTACTCAATAGCGGTGTGCCTCCTCTAAGTGCTTTTGCATACAGTCTTATTCCTCAAGCTTTTCCCAATCTACTTTCCTACAGTTTTTATCGTTTTGAGTGTTCAATTCGTTCGGCGGCGGTGTTAGGTATCATCGGTGCTGGCGGATTGGGTTATCAAATTTATCTTAGTCTTCAGTCTCTGCGTTATCAGCAAGTATGGACTCTGATATTTGCATTGCTGCTGTTGAGTGGTAGCACTGATTTTTTAAGTGCATTGTTGCGTCAGCGTTTAGAATTGCCTAGCCGTCTGGATTTGAATCTTCTCAAACTCAAACGGCGTTCTCCCCATCACCCCTACCCTACGGGAAGCCCTCCGGGTACTCTACGAGAAGCCGCGCTGCGCGCGTCTACGCCAGTCCCCCTACCCTTACGGGAAGCCGCTGCGTGTCTACGTGACGGAGACCGCCTTCTGGGGGGCTGGTCTCACCGCTTGCGCGTCTACACCCCATCTCCCAACCTTTTTTTACTAGGCGCATTTATCTTATTAGTATTTTCGTTTTGGTACGTCAAAGCCGATTTTGCCAAACTCTGGGAACCACGCACCGCCGAACGTTTGGCAAGAATTATTCAAGATGTTTTTCCACCACAATGGATTGATTTAAATCAGTTGTTGATTCTCTCTACTCAAACTCTGGCTATGTCTATTTTGGCAATTACTGGTGCAGGTTTGGGTGGGATATTGCTTTCTTTTCTAGCAGCGAGGGAAGAGGGAAGGAGGGGGAGAGGGGAGGAGAGGGAGAAAGATACTCCCCTCTCCGCTAGCCGAGAGGGGTTGGGGGTGAGGTTCTTTGTATTTCTGTTTACCCGTTTCTTACTGCTTTTCGCCCGTGCTGTTCCTGAACCAATTTGGGCATTAATTTTTCTATTTGTATTGTTTCCGGGAATTTTACCAGGTGCGATCGCTCTTGCTATCCACAATCTCGGCATTTTAGGGCGGTTGATGGCAGAGGTGATCGAAAATTTAGATCAACGCCCTTTGCGTTCTTTAATGGCTTTGGGTGCTAGTAATTCCCAAGTATTTATCTACGGCGTTTTACCTGCTACTGTTCCTCGCTTCGTTGCTTACATTCTCTACCGTTGGGAAGTCTGCATTCGTGCAACGGTGATTGTCGGGTTAGTTGGTGCTGGTGGTTTGGGGCGTCTGTTGACAGAGCAACTAAGTAGTTTTGATTACCAAGGTCTACTGACTACTTTGATTGTTTTTATTGGTCTGACATTTGTGGTTGATGCGCTCAGTACTACAGTTAGAAGGTTTTTGAGATGATGGTGCAACAACTGTAAACTACGAACTATCAATGCAAATGATGTAAATTCAGTTCGACATCAATGATACATTCGTGTGCTTAAATTCAGATGGACATAAAAGTTTTTCTTGGTACAACTGTCACTGTCATTGTTGATCGCCCACTTGGTAGTAGACATCAGCAGCACGGATACATTTACCCCATAAACTATGGCTACATTCCCAATACACTCGCCCCAGACGGGCAGGAAGTGGATGCTTACATTTTGGGTGTATTTGAGCCTCTAAGCCAGTTTGAGGGTGATTGTGTCGCGATTATCCATCGGATTAATGATACGGATGACAAGCTGATTGTCGTACCACAAGGTAAAAACTATAGTGACGAGCAAATCTTGGCTTTAACGGAGTTCCAAGAGCGGTTTTTTGCATCGGTTATCTTGCGGCAGCACAACTATTAATAATCGTAGGTAGGCACACCTGACCGACGTGAAATCAAGATTTTTCGAGTGTAAATATATTTCACGACAAAACATCTACCATTAGTGAGATGTCAATCAGCAAATCTGTAACAACTATAGGTGTGGTGGATTACAAACTTTTTTGATTCATTCTTTTTGATTGGCTGACTTTCTATTTTATTCACTGGTACACAGCGTCAGAACTTAAGGAGAAAAACTATGGCTACAGTGAATCCTGTGCAGCTACAGAAAAACTTGAACGAAACCAACTACCCAGTCAGCAAAAAAGACTTAATCAAGTATGCTGAAGAAAAAGGTTTTGATGAGAAAATCCTGCGGCTTTTGAAGCAGTTGCCTTTACAACAATATGAAACGCCAGCGGATGTGAGCAAAGCGATCGATAATATCAATAATCGATGAGTTCTAGTGTTACAACTCACCAGAGCGATACACTATTGACACTCTCCGCCCTATAAGGGCGAGGCTCTAACCCCAAAAATTTCGGTAGAAGCAATTAGCACTCAAAGTAGTGCTACAAGCATAGAGTATAAATTATGCGTCAAATCCCAGTTGTTGCTCTCCTCATTCTTGTAAGCAATATCCTTTTCTCAACAGCAATTAGTGCTGAGGAACCAGCGACAATAACTAGTTTAGTGATGCGCGATCGCATAGTTACGATCGCCAATGGCGAAGATGGGCTAAAGTATTCAGTCAAAAGCAAGGACGGTACTGTGTTGAGTGCCAATATCAGTGAAAACGAACTCGCCCAAAAGCACCCTGATGTGTATGAACAGGTTCGTCCAGCTTATGCTAATGACAAAAAAATCCCTGGTTTACTCATGTGGGTAGGGGACTTGGAAGTTCAGCCTTAAAGTGTGGAGACTCACCTTACCCTTACCCCCGGTTGTGCGTTCTGCCTTATCTATTAGCACTCAAATAAGCAGTCAAAGCTTCGGAACCGCCGATGTGTTTGCCATCAATGAACACTTGTGGAACTGTTGTTGCACCCGTGACGGCTTTTAATGAGTGAGTTGTTGCATCTTTACCCAAGACAATTTCTTCGTAATCCAGATCGTTTTGCTTGAGTGCCTCTTTAGCACGGGCACAGTAGGGACAACCAGGTTTTGTAAACAAAGAAACCAACTGGGGCTTCACTGCGTCTGGATTGATGTATTTGAGCATTGTCTCGGCATCAGACACCTTAAAGGGATCGCCTGGTTCCTCTGGCTCAATAAACATTTTGTCAACCATGCCATCCTTTACTAACATCGAATAGCGCCAAGACCGCTTGCCAAAGCCCAAGTCTGATTTATCTACCAGCATACCCATACCGTCAGTGAATTCACCATTACCATCGGGTATGAAAGTTATATTATCTGCTTGTTGATCCTTTGCCCATTCATTCATCACAAAGGTATCGTTGACAGAAACACAGACAATGTCATCCACACCATTTTCTCTGAAAGTTTTTGCCAATTGGTTGTAGCCTGGAACATGAGTTGATGAGCAAGTAGGTGTAAAAGCTCCTGGCAGAGAAAAAACCACTACAGTCTTACCTGCAAATAAATCATCGGTTGTCACATCTACCCACCGATCGTTCTGACGGACACGGAAGGTGACGTTGGGAACTCTTTGTCCTTCGCGATACGGCAACATAACTTTACCTCTTAGTGAATTAGAATTTAGCAATCGTAAATTATTCTAAACAAAGCGTACTCGAAATGAGTACGCTTTGTCAAGATGTTAAAGGTTGTTGTTGGTTGTTTGGTGTTTAGTGTTCATTCCCACCAACCACTAACTACTAACCACCAACAGCGCAAAGCGCTTTAACTATATCGCCGTAAGTCCCCCACGCTCATTCGGTACTCTTATCTAAACCACAATGTACACAACGTTTACTATATAAGCATTTGACGTTGTGAATTTTTTCTACAACGTTGACAGTGGATACTTTACTAACATCTCTTGGAAAGGTATCCACTGTTCATCTTGCGTGTAAACGATGATACCGTCTTTGGTGTTTTGGCTGGCAAGAACTAACTTCTTGTTGTAGGCTAATGTATACCATTCCTTAAAAACATCCAGTTCAGATTGTTGTCCAATTTCTTCATTAGGAATCCAACCCTCTTCTATAGCTTTTTTAAGCCATGCACCTGGTTTTTCAATGTTGCTACCAGCCATTGCCTCTTTAAAAGCTTCTATTGCATTTAAAACAGTTTCTTCTGATGCTGACTTAATAGTTTTTGTTAATGTAGCATTTAATTTAATTCCGAGTAAATCCAGTTGTTGTTTGATTTTATCACTGACTTCTGAACGTCCAGTCCTTTTCTTATCTAAGGATGTAACCTTTGAATTTTCAGGTAAAGTAACAGGTGAATTTACATGAGAAAGACGAGCTTCTTCTAACTGTCGCTTCAACTCTGTATTTTCAGATTTTAGTTGTGCGTTTTCAATTTTCAATCTTTCTGCTAAATCATCTGCACCTTGAAGATGGTAAAGTCTACCAGCAATACCTTCATTGACTCTACGTAGTCCTGTTATTTCAGCTTCGAGTTGTTTTATTCTATCTCGAAGTTGGTAAATAATCACAGATTTAGAATTATCAGATGCCTTTTGTGTTTCAGTTGGCTTACCTGCTTTTAATTGTTGCTTTCTTAAACTCTCAATGCGTTCCCTAATCTCAGGGTATTTGTAGAGATAACTTACAGACAGCCCAGCTTCTCTTGCGACGTTAGCAAAAGTAATAGGTCGATTTTCTTGAGTTAATTTATGAATTGCTTTCTCCAGATTCTCTGCTGCCTGTTGTTTTTTTGCTCCGCAGCAGATTTCAGTGCAGCTATCTTAACATCATTACTCATTCTTATTTTCCTCCAGAGTATTGATGATATTTCCTAAACTTTTTTTGACATCTTCGTTAACTTGAATTTGACGTTGCCAACCATTAGCTTCGGCTACTTCAAGTACCTTTTTGGTACGCTCTAGATGTTCTTTATGCTGGTCTAAAAATTCAATTGTTGTGCGAAAATCACTACAGGTTAGACAAGCATTACCCTTACTACAGGTAAGTTGTGCGGGTAATCCACAGTATCCATTTGACAGAGTTTCAGCTAAAACCTTTTTCTTCATCCACTGCAAGCTAGTGTCATTGTCTAATTCTGAAGTTAAAGACTCAATAACCTCACCATTAATGTTGACTATTTTAGTGCCTAGATATTTATCTATCTCTTTCCTTAAAGTTGCATCATG